>DATKMS010000334.1:0-4163 GCA_035541735.1 Candidatus Margulisiibacteriota bacterium | reverse complement strand
GGCGAGGCGATGCTGATCTGGGACGGCACCCGCTACATCCCCGTGGCTTCCGAGGGTGGGCACGCCGACTTCGCACCGCGCACCGATCAAGAACTCGAGCTGCAGCGGTACCTGCGCGGCAAATTCGGCGGCCACGTCAGCTACGAGCGCGTGCTGACCGGACCCGGCATCCACAACATCTATACCTTCCTGCGCGACACGGGCTATGCGCCCGAATCGCCGTGGCTGGCCGAGCGTTTGGCCAGCGGCGATCCGAGCGCCACCATCGCAGAGACCGGCCTGACGAGGCGCGATCCATTGTGCATCGCGACACTGGATCTGTTCACGTCGGCGTACGGGGCCGAAGCCGGCAACATGGCCCTGCGCTGTCTGGCCATCGGCGGCGTCTTCATCGGTGGCGGTATTGCACCCAAGCTGTTGCCCGCACTGCGCAACGGCGGCTTCATGCAGGCCTTTACGGCGAAGGGACGCTTCGCCGACCTCCTGCAGGGCATCCCCGTGCACGTGGCGCTCAATCCGCGTGCCCCGCTGCTCGGGGCCGCACACTACGCGACGCACCTGCAGTCGTAGCCAACCGTAGCGGGTAACAACACTCGCCACATCAGTGAGCAGAGTTTCAGGTCCTGGCGCTGGCCGCATCAACTAAGGGAGAGGGGACTGCCCATTGGCATAGCACCTGCTACGTCGCGCCTCATGGCGTTCCTCGACCGCCACGGTTCGGATCGGGGTACGAGGACGCGGGACAGCGCACCGCGAGAAAGATGGTCGTATGGAACTCTTGGAGATACTCGCTGCAGCAGTGAAGCAGAACGCCTCGGACGTGGTGTTGAAGGACGGCATGCCGCCGATGTTTCGTATCCATGGCACCCTGGTCCCATGCGCGGGGGCCTCAACTTTGAGCGCCGAGATGCTGCAACGCGCGGCGAGCCTCGTCCTGCGTGACGACGCCGCACGCATGCGCTTCGCCACCGAGCGGCACGCGGACTTTGCCTTCGACGAACCGGGCTTGGGACGCTTTCGCGTCAACGTGTATCGGCAGCGTGGCAACGTCGGCATCGCCTGCCGGGTGATCCTCCCCCGCATCCGGGGCATTGCGGAATTGAACCTGCCACCGATCGTCGAGCAACTGGCGTGCGAGCGCCGTGGGTTGATCCTGGTCACCGGGGCCACCGGCTGTGGGAAGAGCACCACCCTGGCGGCGATGATCGATCACATCAACCAAACCGGGGCGCGCCACATCATTACGATCGAGGACCCGATCGAGTACATCCATCACGAGAAGCGTTCCATCATCAGCCAGCGAGAGATCGGTGAGGACGTCAACGAGTTTCCGTCGGCCCTGCGCGCCGCGCTGCGGCAGAATCCCGACGTCATTATGGTCGGCGAGATGCGCGATCTGGAAACCATCGAGACCGCGATCATGGCGGCCGAGACCGGCCACCTGGTTCTGAGCACCCTGCACACCGACGACGCGCCGCAGACGATCATGCGCACGGTGACCGTCTTTCCCGAGTACAAGCGCGAACAGATACGCCTGGTGCTGGCGAACGTTCTGCGCGGGGTCTTGAGCCAACGCTTGTTGCCGACCGCGGACGCCTCCGGGGTGGTGCCGGCCGTGGAGGTCATGCTGGGAACACTGCGGGTGCGCGAGTGTATCGCGAAGCAGCGGGTGCAAGACCTACCCGACCTGATCGCACAGGGGGAAAGCTACGGCATGCAGACCTTTGATCAAGCGTTGCTTACGCTCTTCAAAGCGGGTCGCATTACGCAGGAACAGGCCATGGCAAACTGCCATGACCCGGTCGACTTCGCCCATCGCGCCGTTGGCATGCTGTCGAGGGACGATCTGCGCACCGACCTGAACGCGGGCAGCATGGCCACCGTCTGACTACCGCGGCGGCTGATCACCCCGCCGCTACACTCGAATGAGCAGACGCCAGTCGTTCGGGCGCTGCTCGATCTCCAGAACAGCATACCCTGCCGCCTCGGCAGCGCGCGGGATATCCCGCACACCCTTCGGGTCATCCAAAATCAGCTCGAGATCCGCACCACGCGATAGGGTTTCCAAGCGCACCTTGGCCTTGGCCCAGTTCAATGGGCAGCGTACCCCGCGCAGGTCGAGCACGTCAGCCACGCTGACCTCCCGGGCGCCGCGCACCTTTGTCGCGGCCGGACGGCTTGCTATAGTCGGCTTCACTCATGCTTCCCGTCCGTTGTTGTCCATCCGCACCGACCCTTCTTAGCAGGCCGGCGACGTCGGGAAAACCGAGCGCTTGCGGAGGCTCTTGAGGGCGTCGGAACATGGCGATTGAAGCCGACAAGTACGTCCTGCGGCGCGACCTCGGCGGACGGCGCGAGGAGCACTTTCGCATCAACTACCGGCAGGAGTTGAACGCCGCGCAGTATGAAGCGGTGGTGACGACGGACGGGCCGGTGCTTGTCGTCGCCGGCGCCGGCACGGGCAAGACCCGGACCCTGGTCTTCCGCGTTGCGCGTCTGGTCGAAGCCGGCGTTGATCCCGGTCAGATTCTGCTGCTCACCTTCACCCGCAAGGCAGCCGGGGAAATGCTGCGCCGCGCCAGCCTGCTCCTCGACGGCCGCTGCGACCGGGTCGCCGGGGGTACCTTCCACTCGTTCGCCAACACCGTCTTGCGCCGGCACGGCAAGGCACTCGGCTTACAACCCAACTTCACCATCCTCGACCGCGGTGATTCGGAAGACGTCATCAGCCTGCTGCGCACCGGCCTCGGGCTCGACAAGAAGGAGAAGCGCTTTCCACGCAAGCAAGCCATCGGGGAGATGTTCAGCATGGCGGTCAACAAGGGGGTGTCGCTGCCGCAACTCATCGAGGAGAGCTACGCCCACCTGAGCGACCACGCGCCGGATCTGATCGAGTTGCTGGCGCGCTTCACGGCGTACAAACAGGAACGCCAACTCATCGACTACGACGATCTGCTGACCAGGCTGCGCGAGCTGTTGCACGCACACGAGGAGGTCCGCCTCCGCCTGTCGCGCACCTATCGCTACATCATGGTCGACGAGTACCAGGATACGAACACGCTGCAGGCGGATATTGTGCGCTTGCTGGCGGCGGCGCACAGCAACGTCATGGCGGTCGGCGACGACGCGCAGAGCATCTACTCGTTCCGCGGCGCCAACTTCCGCAATATCATGGATTTCCCCAGCCTGTTCCCGGGCACGCGGACCATCACGCTGGAGGAGAACTACCGTAGTACCCAGCCGATTCTCGACGTCACCAACGCCATCATCGCGCGCGCCCGCGAGCGTCACGCCAAGCATCTGTTCACGCTCAAGACGAACGGCGCCTACCCCATCCTGGTGGCCGCCGAGAACGAGCAGTATCAGTCGCGCTTCGTCTGCCAGCGGATTCTGGAGCTGCGCGAGGAAGGCGTACCGTTGCACGACATCGCCGTCCTCTTTCGTTCGAGCTTCCACTCGTTCGATCTCGAAATCGAGCTGACGCGGCACGACATTCCGTTCGTCAAACGCGGCGGCTTCAAGTTCATCGAGACGGCTCACATCAAGGACGTGCTCGCCCATCTGCGCGTCGTCGCCAACCCACACGACGCCGTCTCGTGGCACCGGGTGCTGTTGCTCATCGAGGGTATCGGCCCGCGCTCGGCTGACGAAGTGATTCGTTGGATCCTCGTTGAGGGAGAGCCGGCCGCGCGCCTCGAATCGTTTCCGCGCCGTGGTTTCACCACCGACCTGCAGGTCCTGGCCGGTCTGCTGCGCCAACTCCAAGGCGCGGCGCTGCCGGAGGAGCAGGTCGACCTGGCGCTGCGGTACTATGAACCCATCCTCAAGCGCGTCCACCGCGAAGACTACCCGAAGCGCCGCAAAGACCTCGACCACTTCGTCACGATCGCCGCCCGCTATCGCAGCCTGGAGACCTTACTCGTCGATATGGCGCTCGAACCGCCGACGGACAGCGTCGGTGATGTGCTCGCCGTCGATCCCGAGGAGGGGCTGCTCACGCTGTCGACGATCCACTCTGCCAAGGGGCTCGAGTGGCACTCCGTGTTCGTGATCTGGGCCGCCGAGGGGAAGTTCCCCTCGATGTACAACCTGCACGACGACGACGAACTGGAGGAAGAGCGCCGCCTGATGTACGTCGCCACGACGCGCGCCAAGGAGCAGCT
>DATKMS010000333.1:0-3842 GCA_035541735.1 Candidatus Margulisiibacteriota bacterium | reverse complement strand
CGCCGTGCCCAACTCGCGGTAGGGCAGGGCGTCAGCCGGCGCCGTTGCGACCACCGCACTCCAGAACGTCACGTTGTCCGTCCACACGCGCGTGTACGGTAGGGCCTGCGCCGCCCACACGAAACTCAGCGCGCCGATTGCCAGCGCCGGCCACCGCACGTCGAGCCGCCGCCTCTCTGCCAGCCGTGCCACCGCCCAGGCCAGGAGCAAGCACGACGCGACCGACGGAACGTACAGGTAGCGGTCCGCCACCACGGCTGATGCGCTGCGGCGGACGATGACGGTGAGTGACGGCGCGATGGAGACGAAGAACCAGGCGGCAAGAAAGCCAGGGGCCCAACTGCCGCGGCGGCGTGCCCACGCGCTGAACCCGACCGCCGCGCAGGGGACGATGAGACCAAGCAGGGGATAGACGAGGCTCCGCGGTACGCCGGGGATGTAGCCACACAACCCCACGGGTAGAACCGCGCGGATGACGTAGAAGCCCACTGCCGCCAAGATGTCGAGCGCTAGCTGCGCCGGCGTGGCCCCTGTCGGCAAGCCGCCGATCATCCCTGCCAAGGCAATCGTGCGCAGGACGAAATAGATCACCGCCGCGATGGCCAACGGCACGTAGCGCATCCCAAGCAGCCGTCCCGTACTCATGATGTCGAGCAACGGGATCAACACCAGCGCGGTAACCGCCAACTCCTTCGCCAGCAATCCCAGGAGCAAGGTGCCGCCGGCAACCCAGGCTGACCACTGACGTTCGCGTTGCGTGGCGAGCAAGACCGTCAGGAGCACGAAGGCACAGGCGATGACGTCGGAGCGTCCAGCCATCCACGCCACCGACTCGACATGGGCCGGGTAGGCTGCGAAGAGAAGGGCGCCACCGCTCGCCGTCAGCCAGTCACCCGGGAACAACCGGCGCGCCAGCAGCAACACCAGCAGCGTGTTGAGCGCGTGCCAGCCGATGACCGAGGCGTGAAACCAGTACGGCACCTCGCCGAGCAGGGAGCGGTCCAACCAGTAGGTGACGAAGATCAACGGCCGAAAGTAGTACCGCGGGATGGCCGCTGGCAGCACCACCAGATCCCGAATGGACCGAATAGCGCGCAGCTGTTGCAGGACGAGTGGGTCATCCCAGATGAAGCCGTTGTGCAAGGCAGGGAGATAGACGAGAACGGCGACCAGCACCGGAACCACGGCGGCGACCCGCACCTGCGTCTCGCTTATCGCTGATCGCATATGGTCACACGGCTGATCGCGCGTGTCGCGGCCGCTGCCGGTCAGCTCCGACGATACGCGATGAGCCACCCGCGATCTGCGAGTCTCATTCCTTGATGGGCGCCGGATTGACGAGATCCATCCCGAAGGTATGGGGGAACAGGCTGGCGATCTCCTCCGGGGTCCAACGCCCGAGCTTCGTGAGCGTACGGGCCGGCGCGGGATAGTTGAGCAGGGAGACCACGCCACCGCGCACCATGAACGTCTGCCCGTTGATGTCCGCGGCCGCGTCTGTCGCCAGGTAAACGGCGAACGGGGCGACATCCTCGGGATCGCTGCGCAGCGGCGGCAGAGTGGCAGGTGTCGGTGCGGCGATGCTCACGCCGCGTTCCTGGCGGATCTCGCGCGCCTTCTGCGGCACGGTGGCGATCATACGGGTGGAAGCCGCTGGGGCAATGGCGTTGACCGTGATGCCGTACTTCCCCAGATCGCGCGACACTACTCGCGTCAGCCCGGCGATGCCGTCCTTGGCGGCGCCGTAGTTCGCCTGGCCCGAGTTGCCGTACAACCCCGACGTCGACGACATGCTGATGATGCGGCCGAACTTCTGCTGGCGCATGTGGACGGCGGCGTGGCGCGTGCAATTGAAGGTCCCCTTCAAGTGCACGTTGATCACCGCATCCCAGTCTTCCTCACTGAGATTGAACACCATGCGGTCGCGCAGGATGCCGGCGTTGTTCACCAGGATGTCGATGCGTCCGAACGCTTTCACGGCGGTGGTGATGATGTTCTCCGCGGCGGCGAAGCTGGCGACGCTGTCGGCGTTGGCGACGGCACGGCCACCCTTGGCCGTGATCTGCGCCACGACCTCTTCCGCGGGCGTGCTCGATTGTCCCGAACCGTCGACGTTGCCCCCAAGGTCGTTGACCACTACCGCGGCCCCTTCCTCGGCGAGCAGCAATGCGATGCCACGGCCAATGCCGCGCCCAGCACCAGTGACGACAGCGACCTTGTCTTTAAGTCTGTTTCCCATTTGTCTCGCCCTCTGGCTTTGAACCCTGGACCTTCGACTTTGGACTCGTCTTATGCCCGCGGCGGCGCCGGATTGACCAGTCCCTCCGCCAGGGTCAGCGGCACGACTTCATCGAGTTCGTCGAGCGTCCAACGGCCCTCCGGTTTGTAGATCGTTTTGATCGCACGCGGCTGCGACACCAACGAGATCGAGCCGCCGGCGCACAGGAAGAACTGGCCGTTGACGTTGGCGGCGTGGTCGCTGGCCAGGAAGACGACCATGGGTGCGACGTCTTCCGGCTTGAGATCTTCGAGCTGCGCCAGCGCCTTTTCTTCGCGGATGATCCCTTGCTGTTTGCGGATCTCGCGCGCCTTGATCACCTCGGGGGTGATGGTCATGCGCGTCGCGGCCACCGGCGAGATGGCGTTGCAGGTGATGCCATACTTGCCCAGGTCGCGCGCCACCACTTTGGTCAGGCCGCTGATCGCCGCCTTCGCCGAGCCGTAGTTCGCCTGGCCCGGATTGCCGAACAGGCCGGAGCCCGACGTGAAGGTGATGAGGCGGCCGGCGCGTTGCTCGCGCATCAGCGGCGCGGCGTGCCGCACGCAGTTGAAGGTGCCCTTCAGGTGCACGGCGAGGACCGAGTCCCAGTCGTCCTCGCTCATGTTGAACACCATGCGGTCGCGCAAAATGCCGGCGCAGGTGACGACGATATCGATGCGGCCGAACTGCTTGACGGCGGTGTTGATGATGTTCTCCGCGCCCGACCAACTCGCCACGGAGTCGCTATTCGCGACGGCTTCGCCGCCGGTGTGCTTGATTTCTGCGACGACATCGAACGCCGGCCCGGTCGTCGGCGCTTGCCCGTGTACGTCGACGCCGTAGTCGTTGACCACGACCTTCGCACCGGCCGCCGCCAGCGCCAGTGCCACGCCACGCCCGATGCCGCGTCCTGCGCCGGTGACCGCCGCGACCTTTCCTTGCAGCATTGCACTCACAGTCGCACTCCTTGTCGGTAATTTGCGCGGACTGTATGTGAGCGTCGCGCGGACTGTCAAGGTAGTGACCCGCGTGCGCCTGCGGTGGATTGACGCCTTCCGCCGCGGGGGGATAATCGCCCCATCATCGCTCGACCACGTCACCGGCCCGGCGGCGCTCCTGCGGTGTCGGAGAAGGAGGCTCATCATGGCATACGCGCACTACGAGCGCCTGAGCGCGCTCGACGCCACGTTCCTCGAAGTCGAAGACCACAACACACACATGCACGTCGGTGCGGTCTCCCTGTTTGACGCGCAACCGCTGATGCGCGCCGACGGCACACTCGATATCGACCGCATTCGCAAGTTGGTCGAGGTCGGCATCCAACGCGTGCCGCGTTACCGGCAGCGGCTGGCGACCATCCCGCTCTTCGGCTACCCCGTGTGGGTCGATGACGACCGCTTCAACGTGCAGTACCACGTCCGTCACGTCCGCCTGCCGGGATGCGGCGACGACCGCCTGCTCAAACGCCTGACCGGGCGCCTCATGTCGCAGCAACTCGACCGCGGCAAACCGCTCTGGGAGCTGTGGGTGGTCGAGGGGGTGGACAGCAACCGCGTCGCGCTGATCACCAAAGCGCATCACT
>DATKMS010000332.1:0-5215 GCA_035541735.1 Candidatus Margulisiibacteriota bacterium | reverse complement strand
AGTCCGTCAGTCTCGACCTCGACGGAAACGGCAGCACCGATCTGAAAGCTCAGAACTGCTACGATCCAGGCCTGGCGATTTGCGTCGGCTGAGCCGCAACCAGCACTACGGTTTGCGGCTCAGCGCTACCGGTTTCTGCCGCCGCGGCAGCTCCGGCACCGGTTTGCGCTCCGCCAGCAGATGCCGGATGCTCAGCACCGGTCGGCGCAGCAGCAGGCGTGGACCGGCGAAGCGCATGACTTCTTGCACCTGCGCGCGGCAGGCGGGCTTGTAGCAGTGGACGGGGCACTTCGCGCAGGTGGGTTTCTCGTCGCCAAAAGGGCACTTCTCGAGTCGCTCCGCGGCGTAGTCTGCCAGGGCCGCACACTGCGCACACAGCTCACGGCCAGACGCATGCTGCTCCCGGCAGTAGAGAGCGATCATCGCCGTGATCGTCTTGCGCTCTCGTGTCAGGCGGCTGCGGCTACGCACTGCACATGCCTCCTGGCGGTCGCTTCATTCGAGGAGTCGGCCAGCTGGTTGCAGGCAACGCCATCGGGACCACCCCTCACGCAAAAAGAGCACCACACGCCCTGGTCCTGAAGTCTCAGCTGATTGAAGCCGTAGGCCTGCTGCTTGTCTCAACTTTGGTAAGAGTTCGGTACACGGTTGCGAGGCCGGAGCCGGAGTCGTCGACAATGCGCGGACTCGTTTCAACGCACCGTCTTCGCAGCGCTGCGCACCAGGTACCATTTGTACAGGCGTTCGAACACTAGGCGCAGGCTGCTCGGGCCGAGGTAGGGGATCTGGTGGTTGACGACGCACAGCTTGGTGAGTGCGCTCTGTTCGCCGGCGATCAGTTCACAGATGATGCGTCCGGCGGTTTGTGAGAAGGCGACCCCCTCGCCATTGTAGGCGACCCCGTAGAAGATGTTTTTGTCGTCCCCCATAACGCCGACCGAGGGTGTGAAGTCCATCGTGAATCCCATCGTCCCGCCCCACGCGTGATCGATACGCAAGCCTTCGAGCTGCGGAAACGTCGTGAACAAACTTCGGGTCAGCGCATCGAGCGCGGGCTTGTAGTTTCCCGAACTCGGAGCATCGCCGGCGAAGTAGGGCGCATCGGACCCGCCGATGACGATACGCCCGTCGGCGGTGGGACGCTGATAGTCGAACAGCACACGCATATCGGCGATTCCCTGCCGGTGTTGCCAGCCGATGGACCGCCACTGCGCCGTAGTCAGTGGTTCGGTCGCGATCACATAGTTGCACAACGGGAGGACGCGATCACGGAAGAAGCCGAGCCGGGGTGAGTAGCCATTCAGACCCAGCACGAGGGTTGGTGCGCTGATCTCACCCATCTCGGTCTCGATGCGGTGCACCTTGCCGGGCATCACACGCAGCACAAGCGTGCGCTCGCGCACCTCGACGCCGGCGTGTTCGACTAGCGGCTTCATGCCACGCGCCAGCTTTGCAGGATTGAGGATACCCCCGTAGGGAAACTTCAGCCCCGCAACATAGCGTGGCGATTTGATCTCGGCCTCGAGGGCCTTCCCCGTGAGCAGCGTGGTCTCAAGCCCCATCGCCTTGTACGTGGCGGCATGGTGTTCGAGCTGCTTGGCCTGCTCCTCGTTCATGGCCGTCTCCAGCATGCCGTTCTCCTCGAAGTCGCACTGGACGCCCTCCTCGGCGACCAGCCGCTTGATCTGGTTGATGCCGAAGAGACTGGCGTCGAAGGCCTGGCGACCACGCTCGGGCCCGACCGACTCGACATACTGCAGCAGACCTGAGAACCCGGCATCGCAGAAGCCGCCATTGCGTCCGCTCGCGCCGTAGCCGCAGCAGGCGCCTTCGAGGAGCACGATCTTCTTGTTCGGAAAAGTGCGGCTGAGGTGGTAGGCAGAGGAGAGCCCGGTGTAGCCGCCACCGATGATGACGATGTCAGCGGTGTGGTTCCCCTTCAGCGGCGGATTGAGGGCTTGGTGTTCGAGGTCGGCCGCTTCGAACCAGAAGTTGTCAAGGAAGTATTCGTACAGCTGCGGCGGTTTAGCGGGATCGTACGCGAGGCGCGCCAGCCCAGAGGAGAGCCCCCACGCACCGGCGACGCCCATCGCCATACCGCCGAGCAGCGCGCGGCGGGAGAACTGTCGCTCAGCGCGCGATTCGGTTGCCGCAAGCCTTGTGTTCTCGGTCATGGGGGGACTCCTTCTTCCGCTATCACGACACCATGCCCGCAGGCGAGACCGAGATCAGTCCGGAATCAGCCACTCCAGCCGGTTTACGCGGTGGCCATTCTCGGTCTAAGGTGACGCCCGAAGAGAACGGGAGCGGAAGCGAACGAAGTTGGTTTGCTAGGAGGGAAGTGATGAGTATCCGAGTGGTGTGCATCTCGCGGACGATTGCAGCAGGTGGGGAGGCCGTCGGCCAAGCGGTCGCGCACCGTCTGGGCTTTCGGTACATCGACGAGCAGATCATCGAGAAGGCAGCGCAGCAGGCGCAGGTCGATCCTGCACTGGTCGCCGCCGCCGAGCATCGCCAGCCGCTGTTGCAGCGCTTCCTCGACAAGCTGGCGCGCGGAGCGGATCTGGCCGGCACCGTCACTCTGGCCACCGGCGTGCCGCTGGATGTCTTCGTGCCGTCGCCCACCGCCTATCGGGCAGAACCCGAGGATCTGCGTGTACTCATTCGGGCAGCGATCCACGAGGTGGCACGCACCGGCAACGTGGTGATCGTCGCACACGCCGCATCGTTTGCTCTGAGTGGCGCCGAAGGCCTGTTGCGCGTGCTGGTCACGGCTTCAGCGGAGACCCGCGCGCAACGGCTAGCGCTCGCGCAAAGCAGCGCCGCGGCGGACGCGGCCAAGGCGGTCGCCGCATCGGACCGCGAGCGCCGCGAGTACCTGTACGGCTTCTACAAGGTCACAGAAGAGCTGCCGACGCACTACGACCTGGTGATCAACACCGACGCCCTGACTCCGGCGCAGGCGGTCGAGACGATCCTCGCGGCGGCACAGCCACCAGCGTGAGCGTGCGGCTGCGTGCCGCTTTCTGAGTTGCCTCCCGTCGCACGGCCGTCACGCAGATCAGCGGAGGGCGTCTTCGATGGCTACTCCCGACGACGCGCCCACCCCGACGTTGACCGGATGGGATGGATTCCGGTATCTGCTGCAAGGTGACGTTGCGCTTCCCGTGCCTCCGCAGGCCAGAGCGGCAGCTGCGTTCCGGCCGTCCGGAGCGGCGGGGGCGGTCCCCATCGATCGCGTGCCTTGCGGTCGTGCTCGTCGTTGGCGCGAGCGCGGCGTGCTCACATGCGCCGCCGCCGGTGCTCCCGCCGTTGCCCGAGGCCGCAAACCCGGCGAACATCTCGTATCGCGAGCAGGTGCAACCGGTCCTCGAACACCGCTGCGTCGTCTGCCACGGTTGCTACGATGCGCCCTGCCAGCTGCTGCTCTCCTCACCGGAGGGGATCGAGCGCGGCGCGAGCAAGGACGTCGTCTACAACGCCGACCGGCTGACGGCCATGCAACCGACGCGCCTCTTCATCGATGCGCACAACACCGCCGAGTGGCGCGCGCGCGGCTTCTTTGCGGTGACCGGCAACCCCGACACCGCAACCTCCCCCGCTCTTCTGTTGCTGATGCTCCAACTCGGGCGAGCACATCCGTTTGCTGCGGGCGAGAAGCTGCCGGAATCGGTGGGGCTCGACATCAACCGCGCCCTCACCTGTGCGCGTGCCACGGAGTTCAGTGCATACGTGGAGCAGCATCCCCTCGGCGGTATGCCCTACGGCATGGCGCCCCTCAGCGATGCTGAACTCGGCGTTCTGACGGCGTGGGTCACCCAGGGCGCGCCGCCCCCGCCCGCGGCGCCACCGCTGCCCGCCGCGGCGCTGGCGCAGGTGGCGCGCTGGGAAGCGTTCCTGAATGGGGATTCGCTCAAGCAGCGCATCACCGCCCGCTATCTGTACGAGCATTGGTTCATCGCGCACCTGTATTTCGAGGATCTGCCCGAGGGGCCATTCTTCCGCGTCGTGCGCTCGCGGACCCCGCCGGGGGTCCCGGTCGACGAGATCGCCACGCGCCGACCCTACGACGCACCGGGCAGCGCACGCTTCTGGTACCGTCTGCGGCCGCTCACGGAGACGCTTGTTCACAAAACGCACATCGTCTACCCGCTGAGCGCTGCGAAGATGCAGCGGCTGTCCGATCTGTTTCTGAACTCCGACTGGGAACCGACGCGACTGCCGAGCTACGAGGTCGAAGAAGCCTCCAATCCCTTCATCAGCTTTGACCAGATTCCGGCGCGCTCCCGCTACCAGTACCTGCTCGACGACGCGCAATACTTCGTGATGACCTTCATCCGCGGCCCCGTGTGCCGCGGGCAGGTGGCCGTCGACGTGATCGAAGATCACTTCTTCGTGAGCTTCCTCGATCCCAACCACGATCTCTCCGTAACCAACCCGAGCTTCCTCGCGCAGGCGAAGGGGTTCCTCAATCTCCCCGCCGAGCACCTGAGCCATCTCGTACCCGGAGAGTTCTGGGTGCAGTACGACTACGAGCAACGCCGCTACCTCGACCTGCGCGAACACTACTACGACGCCGTCGATCCCCAGCGGCGCGGCCCCACGCTCGACTACCTGTGGGACGGCGACGGCTACAATACCAACGCGCAGCTCACCGTCTTCCGTCACTTCGACAACGCCACCGTCGTGCGCGGCTTCCTGGGAGCGATTCCGAAGACCGCCTGGGTCGTGGATTTCCCCATCTTCGAGCGCATCTATTACAACCTGGTGGCGGGCTACGACGTCTTCGGCAACGTCACCCATCAGGCGGCGACGCGGCTGTACATGGATCACCTGCGCATGCAGTCGGAGAACCTCTTCCTGACGTTCCTGCCCGCTGACCGGCGTCAAGCGATCCGCGCCTCCTGGTACGTCGGCGCGACCTACACGCTCGACTACGACCTCGCCGATCGTCTGCATGGGATCTCACACGGGACGCAGATTCGGTTCCAGTCTGCCGACGTGAAGGCCGAGTTGCTCGAGATGATCCTGGCGCGCAACCCGGTGGTGTCGGGCCCGCCGGACCTGCTCAACCGCTGCGCCGCCCCGCCCTGCGACCGTCCGGGAGCTTCCACGCTCGAGCGGCGCGCTGCGCGGGCGCTCCAACCACTCACGGGCGTGCGCGGCGCGTGGGTCGCCGAGCTTCCCGAGGTCGCCTTCCTGCGGGTGCACTCCG
>DATKMS010000331.1:0-5670 GCA_035541735.1 Candidatus Margulisiibacteriota bacterium | reverse complement strand
GCGGCGCTCTCGGGGCCGAGCGTGAGGACGAAGTCACCGACCTTGCAGCGCGGGATGCGGCCGACGCTCTGGCTGACACATTGGACGAAGTCGCCGGAGTTACGGGTCTGTTGTGTCAGCATGTTGCCGACCGCGTCCTCGAACTCGAGGCCATGACGTGTCGACTGCGCGGCCTCCGCACGCCGCGCTTGCAGTGCCTCCAGTGTGCTGCGCACCTCGGTGTGGAACGCGGTGTTGGCGTCGTTCAGGCTCTTGATGACCGTGAGCAGCTCGCGACGCAGGACGGCCAGCGGGGAAGTCTCGCTGTCGAGCGTGAGGCTGCTGCGCACCTGTGCAGTTGTGTCGTCGACGCGCTTGACGAGGCGGGACAGTGCGCCGTCGGGCTGGTCGAGCGAGAACTCCCTGCGCACCGTGTCGATGTCCGCGGCCAGATCAGCGCGCAACTTGCCATTGCTATCCGTCATCTCGGCAACCAGGCGCGACAGCGCCGAGTCTTTCTCGTCTAGGCTGAACTGTAGCAGCACGTGGTCGCGGGACGCTCGCAGTGTCTCCTCGATGGCCTGCTGCAACGTGGCCAGGAACCCGTCGCTCTGCGTCGGCGACAGATGCTTGAAGAGGGGGCTGCTCTCGCCGACGTGTTCCGCAAGCGTGCGCGCCAGCGATGATGCCTCGCCATCCAGGTAGCGGCGTAGGACGGCCTCCAGATCGCCGTCTCTACGCACCAGGCGGTCGAGACGTTGGGGCAGGTCGCCCGTCTGCGGGTCAAAGTACTGGGCGATGACACCGCTCAGGTTGCTCGTTAGTGCTGTCGCCTGCTCCGACAGCAGGGCGCGGACATCGCCGACCAGCCGCTCGCCTTCGCTGCGAATCCGGTCGGCGTCGATGCTGCCGCTTGCCTGGCGCAGGGCCAAGACGCCGAGCCGGAGGGCCGACAGGGCATACTGCTCGCGAGCCGGGCCATCTGCGTGCCGGGCAAGCTCTGCCACAACCTCCGGGTCGGTGACGAACACGCTCAGACTGAGCGCGCCCTCGCCTCGATTGCAATCCCCATGTGCACTGGTGACCTGCTTCACGTCCATCCTCCGCTCCTCCTTCGCGGCATCGCCAGACTGTAGAGCAGCCGGCGTGCCATCCCCTCAACCAGTGATGCCCAACGCGCGGATACGATGCGCCAACGCTTGACGGCTGGCAAGCCCGAGCAGCTTCGCGGCGCGCTCCTTCACCCCGCCGGTCTCGCGCAATGCCTGTTCGATGAGCTGTCGCTCGACGGCCTCCAATGCCTTGCGCAGACTGAAGTTTGTGCGGCTCGAGAGCGGCGACGCTGTACTTCCATCGCCGCGCGTTGGAATGACCTGTGCCTCAAAGTCTTCGCGCCGGATGGTGTCGCCAGACACCAGCGCGAAGATGCGCGCCAGCGTGTTCTCCAGTTCCCGAACGTTGCCCGGCCACGGGTAACTTTCCGCAAACTTCCTTGCGCCAGGGGAAAGATGCTTGCGCTCGGCGCCGGGAATGCTGGCGGCCCGCTCGTTCAAGATCGTGAGGAAGTGTTGCGCCAGCGCGAACACATCCTCCGGCCGCTCACGTAGCGGCGGCAGTCGCAGCACGAGAACGGCGAGCCGGTAGAAGAGATCGTCCCGGAACGTGCCAGCGCGGACGGCGGCGACCAGGTCGCGGTTGGTGGCGGCAATCACTCGCACGTCGACTTTCCGCGTCTTGCTGTCGCCGATACGCTGGATCTCGCCCTCCTGCAGCACGCGCAGGAGGCGAACTTGCGTCTCCGGCGGCATGTCGCCGACTTCGTCGAGGAACAGAGTGCCGCCGTCGCAACCTTCGAAGCGGCCGGCACGGTCTGCGGTTGCTCCCGTGAAGGAGTTCTTTCGTGTGGCCGAACAGCTCCGAGTCCAGGAGATCGCGTGGGATCGCCCCGCAGTTCATGGCTCCCCACCGCGTTGCTCGACATCGAGCCGCGGTTGCGTCGAGTGCGGGCTACCAAGCGTCTGCCCGCGCTGCGCCGTGCGCTCCAGGCCGATCGCATCGCGTCGCGCCGAGACAAGCGCTTGCATCTGGACCACCTAAAGCCGAGTCAATGCTGCTCAGTTGAAATTCGGGAACCTTGACGTCATTGCTAATCCGAAACACGAGCCTTACAGCGCCCACCCACTGGAGTGTTCGGTGTGTAGTTCCGTTTCAACTCAAGCAGCCCCGCTGGGCAGCGTTGACCGCCGCGATCAGGTCGTTGATCTGCACTTCGCCGTTTCCATCGGAGTCGGCCGGCACGCAGCTATCGTATGCGGCACGTCCGAGCGCGATGTTGACCGCGGTGATCAGCTCGCTGATCGACGTGCTGTGGTCGTCGTTGCAATCGCCATTGCAGCCGAGGCGGCGCTCCGTCGGCGTGCTGGTCGGGGTCGATCCGGGCGGCACCGTGGGCGTCGGCGTGCGGGTGGGCTCGGCCGCGGCAAGATCCGTGTAGACGATCTTCGCCTGGTTCAGGAGCGCGATGAATAGGCGGCCGTCGCTCCGGCCGACGATGCCGGCGGGAGATGCATGGTCCTCGGGCAGCGCGAACTTGGTGATGCGGCCGTCGCGTGCGATGCGGCCCAGCCGGTTGGCGTCACTTTCGGTGAACCACATGGCGCCGTCCGGGCCGCGCGTGATGTAGAGCGGCGACGAATCTGGATTCGGTGTGCCGAGCTCCGTCACCACACCGGCGGTCGTGACGCGCCCGATCCGGCCGGTGTTGGCCTCGGTGAAGTAGAGGCTGTCATCCGAGCCGGCGGCGATGCCGGCAGGATCGCTGGCCTCGCTGGGGATGGGGAACTCCGTCACGTCGCCGCTCGTCGTCATGCGCCCGACCTTGTTCAAGCTGCTGTCGGTGAACCACAGATTGCCGTCGGGGCCGACCGCGAGGTTCTGCGGGCCGGAGGTGTCGACCGCGATGCGCGGTCCGCCGCCGCCTCCGCTCGCAATCGGAAAGCGCTTGACCGAGCCTTGTGGCGTGATGCGGCCAAGGCTGCCGGCGGAGAGCTCGGTGAACCAAAAGTTGCCGTCCGGCCCGAGCACGATGTCCTGCGGATTGCTCGGCGGCTTCGGGATCGCGAACTCGACCAGCTCGCCGTCGGCCGTGATGTGCCCGATGGTATCGGTGCCGGCATTCGTAAACCAGGCGGTGCCGCCGGGGCCGGCGGCGATGGCGGTCGGCAGATGACCGCCGCCGAGCTCGTATTGCAGCAAGCCGCCGTTCGGGAGGATGCGGCCGACGCGATCGGCAACCGCGTCGGTGAACCAGATGCTGTCATCCGGACCATGCGCCAGGCCGAGCGGACCGCCGTCGGCGATGTTGAGACCGAGAAACGCGAGGCTGTCGAGGCGACCGATGCGGCCGATCTTCGGTTGCGTGAACCACATCCGACCATCCGGGCCCGTGGTAATGTCCGCTGCCGCTCGATCGGCATCGAGCGGCAGAATCTCCTCCATCGTGCCCGCCAAGTTGACGCGCCAGATGCCGCCATCGTACGTCGTGAACCACAGATTGTCCTCCGGGCCGCGCGTGATTCGCCCGGGCATCATGGGCGGGTCCGTGAAGAGGGGTGAGAACGTCGTCAGGTCGCCGTCCGTGCTCCGGCGAGCGACGGGGAAGTCGCCGAAATTGGTAAACCACAGCGCCCCGTCTGGACCGGTGGTAATGGACTGCGGATTTGCATCGACCGGAAACGTCTTGATCTGGCCGTTGGTCGTGATGCGGCCGATGCCAAACGTGGTGAACCACAGCGCGCCGTCCGGCCCGCTGGTGATGCCGAGTGCCGCACGCGGCGTCGTGAATTCACTGACGGTACCGCTCGGCGTGACGCGGCCGATGATCCCGGTCGCAATCCCGCGCGTTGGCCCCTGCGCCGCATACCAAATGTTCCCGTCAGGTCCGCTGGTGAGGTCATTCACCGTCGTGAACTGGCCCGGCAGCGAGAACTCCATGATGACGCCGTTGGGCGTAATCCGTCCTATTACGTTGTGATTGAACTCGCCGAACCACAGATTGCCGTCGGATCCCGGCGTGATGGGGCCTGGGGATTCGATGACCGAGGGCGGAAGGCTGAATTCCTGGAAACCGAGCTCCGGCGTGTAGCGACCAATCTTGTCCTGTTGTTGCTCGGTGAACCAGATGTCGCCGAGCGGCCCCGCGGTGATGCCCGTGGGATACGACGACGCCGTGGGAACATCGAAGTACTCGACGTCGTAGTTCCCGAATAGATCTCCTGCCACGGCCGGCAGCGCCAACACGCACGCCGCCAGCCACACTGTCACCCATGTCCGCACTCTCATCCTACCAGTTATATCCGGCGAGCTTCGCCGAAGTCCACGCCTCCGGCGAGCTTCGCCCAAGTCCCAATGAACTAACCCCGGGTGTCGCGCAAAAGCGCGAGGCATGTCGCTCTCACGCCGTTGAAGAACTCCACCGCCTCGGGCGCGGCGTAGTCGGGATACGTGTGTGCATGCGCTTGGAACGTGCCGTTGCTGAAGAGCAGGGTGACCTCGGCGTAGATGCCGTGGCCGAGGTAGATGCGGTGTGCCGCGTCTTTGGTGGACGCGAGGACGAGCTTGGTGGCGGCGATGTAGCCGGGGTCGATGTTTACCTGGCGTCCGGACGTGCTCCGCCAGCGGTCCTCGAGTGCGTTCGTTGCGAGTTTGACCGTGGCAAGCTCGTCTGCGGTGATGAGTCGCTCGAAGCTGAGGAACTGGCGGCGGATGTTGGGACCCATCTCGTCGCGGTAGTAGGTGCTGATGGTCCAATCGGTCGGGACGGAAGCGCTGTCGATGGGGCCGTAGTGTTCGGCGAGTGCCACGCTGGCTTCTGCGAGCAACGCGTCGGACGCGGCGAGGAGGCCCGTGATCAGCTTCACCGGAGCAGAAGCTCTTGCTGTACCCATCGGGAAATTGATTCATTGAGTCATCGGCTCATTGATTCAATGAGCCGATGACTCAATTGGCCTTACGCTGATTTTGCCTTCTCGGCTGTGCTGCGTTGTCCCTTCAGCGCAATGACGTGGTCGATGATGCGATCCGCAACAGCATCCTTGCTCATCAACGGCACCGCCTCGTGGCGGCCGCTGCGGTCGATCATGGTGACCGCGTTGGTGTCGACCTCGAAGCCGGTTTGTGCGCCGGCCACGTCGTTGGCGACGATCAGGTCGAGGTTCTTCTCTTCGAGCTTGCGCTCGGCGTTGGCGATCACCTGCTCGGTCTCGGCCGCGAAACCGACGACAAAGCGTTCCCCTTTGCGTGGCGCCAACTCCGCCAGGATGTCGACCGTGCGATCCAGCTCGAGGACGAGCCGGCCGCTGCCCTTTTTCAACTTTTCCTTGGTGGCGCGTGCCGGACGATAGTCGGCGACGGCCGCGGCCATGAAGAGGAGGGAGGCGGTTGGGAACTCCGCGGCCACGGCCTGGCGCATCTCTTCTGCCGTGCTCACGTCGGTGCGGCGCACCCCGTGCGGCGTAGGTAACGCCGTGGGGCCGGCAACCAACGCGACCTCGGCGCCCCGTCGCCACGCTGCCGCGGCGAGAGCGAAACCCATCTTGCCGGTGGAACGATTGGAGATGAAGCGCACCGGATCGATCGCCTCGCGGTTCGGACCGGCCGTCACCAGCACGCGTTCGCCATGCAGGTCTTGCG
>DATKMS010000330.1:0-61296 GCA_035541735.1 Candidatus Margulisiibacteriota bacterium | reverse complement strand
GGCCTGCATACAACAACAAAGACACATACTGCGGATCGGGGCGTTCATTGCTGAGCGCCGTAGATAGAAGGCGGCGAAAGGTATGTCAAGCTTGTTGCGAAAAATTTCTGGCCGCGTACGCGTGGCGGCATCCAGTCAGCTCACAGTTATGAGCACGTAGGCACTCACACTCAACTGACGCGGATGACCCGCTCGTCGCGGTGCTCGAGGAAAAGGAAAAGCAGCAGGTAGTCGCGCAGGTGGCGGGTCAGCAAAAAGTTGGTACGCACGTGCTCACGGCCGTTTTCACCGAGCCGGCGGCCGAACTCCGGCGCGTTGAGCAACTGCTTGATCCAAAAGCCGGTGCCCTCAATCGTGTGCGTGAGAATGCCGCTGTACTTGTGCGTCACCTGCAGCGGAATCCCGCCGACCGCACCGGCGATCACCGGCTTCGCCTTCCACAATGCCTCGCTCACCGTCAGCCCAAATCCCTCCTTTAGCGATTTCTGCAGGATGACGCTTGAACCGCGCTGCAGGGCGTTGATCTCGACGTTGGCCGTCGGTGGTAGCTCGAGGACGTGAATATCCGGGTCCCCGTTGGCGGCTTCGTGGACCGCGCGGAGCACCTCGCTGCCTTCGGGATCGTCGGCGGCCCCGCCACCGGCCAAGACCAGACGACACTCGTTGTACTTCTGCGCCAAGCGAAATGCGGCAATCACCCCGACCGGGTCTTTGAGGCGGTCGAAACGCGACACCTGCGTCACGATGGGCTTGTCGCGCGGAATCTTCAGACGTTCGAAGACGGCGTCGATCTCGCTCTCGGTCAATTCCCGATTCTTGTCGCTCAGCGGATCGATCGATGGCGCGATCATCACCTCAGGCCGATCCAAGTCTTGCGAGAACTGCGGCGCGGAAAACACGGACGCGTCGTAACGCGACACGTAACCGGCAAGGAACTCCCAGACATCGGCTTGTGGGGCCGATACGTCGATGTGGCAGCGCCAGACCCATCGCCCCCGCCCGGCAGCACGTGCCTCGACGAGCCCGGCAGGCTGCGGATCGTGAATGAAGATGATGTCGGCGTCCAGGTCCATCTGCCCAAGATTGCGCTGTGTCGTCTCCCGGAAGACCGCGCGGTCGTGTGCCGTGAAGGTCTCGGCTTTCCCATGCAACGCGTTGTGAATGCGTTTGGTCACGGCGAAGAAATCTTCTCCACCCTTGATCACATCCCAGCGCATGTCGACGCCCAACTCGTGGGAGAGCGGTACCAAGCGGTTGAGGATCTCCGCCACACCGCCGCCAACGGCCGTCGAGTTGACGGTCACGACGCGCCGACCCTTCAGATGGCCGCCCAGCAGTCGGAGCTCATCGAGCGTGCCACGGCCGACGAACTCCTCGAAACCGTCGAGCAGGCTCACGTCCCCATCTCCCGCAGGCGGCGGCGCACCAGACGCACAACTTCTTTGCGCAGCCCATCCATGGTGTACGTGTACGGGTCGAGACGCGCGATCGCTTTCGCCAACGCGTGCTCGCCCAGGGACCGGCACCATTCGGAAAAATCGTCCTCCCCACGTTCCAGCCGCAAGCGTGCGCTGAAGAAGTGAAACGACAGCGACCCAAACCCGATCCGCTCCACGCAATCGGCGAATTCGGTCAAGTCTCGGGCGACATGATTCGTGGGAACAATGAACGACACCGATTCCCGGAAATGAAATTCCTCGCCGTCGGGGGCGACGCGTAGCTGTCGGCGCTCGTCGAGATAGGTCTCGATGACCGCAATCAGGTGCTCGCGCAAGGCGCGAATCGTGCGAAACTGGATGAGATCGATGGCCGCCAGTTGCTCGCCGAGCCGATCTTCCTGCAACACGTTGGTGACCCAATAGGCGAAGTCGTTCGGCGGTTCCGGCGAGAGGTACTGATGCTGCACGAGAAAGTGGTGGGTGTGGTAATAGATCACCGAGCCCGGAACCACCCGCAAGTGCTCCAGCAATTCGGCCAAGTCACAGGCGCGGCGATTGGTGAGCAGGGTGAGGTCCAGGCCCGACATGAAGTGAAACGGCTGCGCCGGGTGATTGAGATGCTCGGCCATGCGCGCTCAACCTCGGCACCCTGAAGCGATGGCCGATTCTTGGGTGTGCCGCTGGTCGAGGACCGCGCGCAGGAAACGCAGCACCTCGTGAGGCGAGGCGGCACAGTAACGGGCCGCCGTGGACACGGTCGCCGGTCCGACCCGGATCGTAATGGCCTGCGGCGGGAGCAACCTGAACGCATCCTCGTCGGTTTGGTCGTCGCCGATGTAGACCGCCAGTGCCGCGGGCGCGTACGCAGCCAGCAGCTGGCACACCGTCTTTCCCTTGTTGGCCAAGGCTGAGCGAATCTCAACGACCTCGTGGCCGTGCAGCACCGCGATCGGTGCGCCCTGCCGTTGCGCGGGCTCAGCTGCCGTTGCCACAGCCGCTCTGGCAAACGCGGCGTCGGCGCGCGCGGCGAGACGGAAGTGGACCGCCAGTGCCAGTCCCTTGTCTTCGATCAGGATCCCCGGCCGGTGACCGACTGCGCGCTCGATCCGATGCTTGATCGCCGGCAGCACTGACCGTACGACGGCGACGCTTTCGGACAATTCAACCGTGCCGTTCGGCAAGCGAATCTCAAGGCCATGAATGCCGACGTAGTAGATGCCCGGCACGTCAAGTAGGCAGCGGATATCGGTGACGCTCCGACCGGTGACAACTGCGACTTGTGTTCCGCGCCAGGCGGCGAGGTCTTGCAGGAGTGCCGGCGTGGCAGGAAGCGGCTGGGCGGCGTCCGGGGTTGGTGCCAGGGGCGCAAGCGTGCCATCGTAGTCGAGAAAGAGGAAGACGTTGGGCGCCGTCGCGATGCGCCCCACCACATCTGCTGCAACTTCGCGCGGCCAGCGCGCGGTCATCCCGGCGTCTCCAGTATGCGGCGGGCGGCAATGCGTCCGAGCTCACTCACCATCTTGCCGGCCCAACGATAAATGTTGTTCTGCGCAATCGTCTGGCGCAACGCGGCCATGCGGGCGCGGCGCTCGCCCTCCTCCATGCACAAAGCCTGGTGCATGGCTGCCGCCACGTCATCCGCGGCGTACGGATTGACGCGCAAGCTTTGCTCGAGCTCACGCGCGGATCCGGTGAAGCGGCTCAACACGAGCACGCCGTCGCCGTCCGGCCGCGCGGCGACGTACTCCTTGGCCACCAGGTTCATGCCGTCGTGCAGCGCAGTCACGACACACACGTCCGCTAGCTGGTACAATGCCAAGATATCTTCCAACGGGGTCGGGGCGTCGCGGTAAGTGATCGGCGACCAGCGGCCCTGCGCGTACTTCCAGTTGACTTCTTCCACCAATGCTTCGATCTCGCGCGCCAGTACCTGATAGGACGGAATGCGCGTGCGGCTCGGGGCGCCGACCTGGACGAAACGTATCCTGCCGATGTGCTCGGGGTGGGTGGCCAGTAAGCGGTCGAGGGCACGCAACCGTTCGGGAATGCCCTTGGTGTAGTCGATGCGATCGATCCCGAGCAGGACGCGCTGATTCGCCAAGCCGAGGTGGTGGCGCAGGCGGGCGGTGCGCACCGTTGTATCAGGTGACCGCACCTGTTCACTCACGGCATCGATGTCCACGCTGATCGGGAACGGGCGCACGAGTGTTTGTCGTCCGCTGCGTGTGATCGCAGAGGCCTCGGCATCCACCCGGGCTTCCGTGGTGGCGGCCACCGTGTCGATGAAGTTCTGGCAGTGGTAACGGATATGAAAGCCGAGCAGATCGTTGCCGAGCAACCCGTCGAGAATATCCGCCCCCCACGGGCACACCCGAAACGCCTCGCGGCTGGGCCACGGAATGTGCCAGAATTGTGCGATGAGCAGATCGGGACTGGCCTGTCGCAGGAAACGCGGCAACAGGGCGAAGTGGTAGTCCTGAATGAGAACGATAGCGTTCTGATCGCCCGCCTCATCCAGGACGGCGCCGGCAAACTGCTGGCTGACACGGGCGTAGGCCTCCCAGTCTTCCGTCACGAAGGCAGGCCGTTGGTAGACAACATGGCACAACGGCCACAGCGCTTCGTTGGCGAAACCATAGTAGTATCCGTCCTCGTCGGCCTTGCTCAGCCACACGCGTCGCAGCGTGTACTCGGGGTGCCCGGGCGGAACGCGGATGTGGTCGTGCTCATCGACGACGTCACGGTCGGCATTGCCGCTGCCGTGCGCGACCCACGTGCCGCCACACGCACGCATGACCGGTTCGAGCGCGGTGACCAAGCCACTGATCGGTCGCTCGCAGACGACCTCTTCACCGTCGAGGCGGTGAATGTAGGGTTCGCGATTCGAGACGACGATGAGCCGGCGTTGCCCGAGAACGCGCTCGACGATCTGATGCAGCGTGTCGCGCGTCCAGAAGCGCGGGCCTTCGGACGAGGGTTCAAGGTCTTCGGTTTCCGCGGCGCACATGACAACCGACCGGCTCTCACCCGAGCAAGCCCAGACTAGACGCGGTTGCTCCGGACCGCAACTCACCGAGCACTCACCTGCGGTCTCATGTTTTCGAGCAGCGGACGGACATTCACAAGGTGACGACCGCGCACGCGGACCGTTGCATCCGCTGCGGCGCATGTCTCGTGCAGTGTCCGCAAGACGCGCTCTCCTTTGAAACGCCTGACGGACGCCGGGTGGGGCCGGACACGATCCGGCGGTTCAAACTCAACCTGTTGGGCAAGCGCATGCAGCCGGCGCGGCCTGTGGGCCAGCCGGCTGGATAAGCGACAGCGGTCCGGTTGCTCGGCGTCGCGCGACACCACGGTGCTTGGTTTGGGATCCTTCCGACGCTGCCGCGCTGCCGTCGGGGAGCACCGGCAGCAGCGGCGCGGATCCCGGCGCCGGATGGCGTGTGAGCGCGAGCGCGATCAGTCCCGGTAAAATGACAACGAATGGCATGGCCGGCAACGTCACCGCCTTCGCTGGTGAGGCCGCCGAGGACGATGTAGCCGAGGACCACGAGCGCGGAGAGCACGATGCTCGCGTGCATGTTCCAGCCGAGGAACAGGTTGAACAGCTTGGCCATCGCAAACATGCTGATGCTGGACGAGAGGATCGTCATCGCCGCGAACGACAGCGCGTTCAACGTGCGCGTCTTCTCGTCGAAACGCAGGCGCAGGTACTCGGGCACGCTGCGCGCGCGCGACCCGTAGTAGAATGGCATCATGAACACGGCGACGAAGGCCATCGCCGGAATGGCGCCGAGCCAATAGAAGTGGCTGGTGAGCCAGCCGTACTTGGCGCCGCTCGCCGCCATGCCGATGACCTCTTGGGCGCCCAGGTTCGCCGCGATGAACGCGAGACCCGCCGCCCAGGCCGGAATGGCGCGGCCCGCCAGCAGGAAGTCCAGGCTGGCGCGCATCCGCCGCTTCAGCGCGAAGCCGATCCCAAGGACCGCCGCGAAGTACGCGCCAATGATGCCGTAGTCGACGAGCGCGAGACGCAAGGCGGCGTATCCCTCTCCGCTTCTCTTTCGACGTTGAGATCACCCATCGCATACGACTGCCGGGCGCGCAAAGGGCGCTGGTTTGCGCTGGCGCAAGGAGCACGCCTGAGGTGGTGCTGGCGCTTGATGATCGGTACGCTGCTCGACTTCCTGCAACGCGAAGAGTCGGTGTTCACGCGGGCCAGCCAAGGACACATTCTGTCGGCGGGATTCGGCGTCATCCTCATCGG
Source organism: Candidatus Margulisiibacteriota bacterium (assembly GCA_035541735.1). GTDB lineage: Bacteria > Desulfobacterota > Binatia > HRBIN30 > HRBIN30 > DATKMS01. The sequence goes on along the minus strand of DATKMS010000330.1, from coordinate 55,590 downwards.
TTTGGTCGCCTTCAGCTTGTCTTTGCAGCGCACGTGGCCGGGGCTGTCGATCGGACACATCGGACTGATGACTACAGCGGATGACCGCGGGGTGTGGCCGACCCCAGTCGCGCGCGACATTCGCAACGCCAGTGGCGAAACGGCTGCGGCCCCGAATTACCGCGCCGGGCACTGCGCCGAGCATCCGTTCACGCCATCCACGCCAGCGCGCGTTCGAGCACCGCGCGGCCGTTGTCGCGTATCCATTCGCCGTGCGCGATGATCACCCGCTGCGGGTTCCAGTCGAGGACCTTCCGTTTCGCGCTGCGGGCGGCGGCCCGGTTCCAGAACGACAGCCGCCACTCGCGCGGCGTGCTGCCATGCGCTCCGACCAGCCCGTCCAACGTCATGATCACTCGTCGCCAGCCCTGGAGAGATGCAGGATCAAACCGTTGCACGAGATCGGCGATGATCGCGGTCCTCGAGAGGCGGTGGAAAAAAACAACCTCTTGCATGGCGAAGCTTCCGTGGAAGATCACCTGATCGATGTCGTCCGCCCAGGCGGCATCAGGTTGGTCTGTCAGCTCCGACTCGAATGACAGATCGGGGCGGCGTCTTGCCAGACCCGGTGAGGCATAGAGCTTTGCAGCCGGCCAGGTTCGGGCCCAATCTCCGAGGTACAGATGGTGGAGCTTGTTGGGTGACACGATATGGCGAACCGGCCCCAACACGCCAACTGCGGCTCTCAGCTGGTCGTCGAGTCGGATCGGTGAACACACCCAGAGGCTGCCGTCGCGAAGCCGGACCACGGTCGCGCGTGTCGGATACGGAATGCGAAAGAACGACACGGCCGGCCCATCGGCTATCCAGATGTCACGGTCGACTTCCGTCAGCACCCCACCATGGTACTGCGCGCGACGGCATGATCCCACGTCTGCGAAGCCGCGTTGTCTGGCCGGTTCCGTGTTCATCGCCGTCTTGGCTTGTTGCCCTCAGCGGTTCCTCGCGCCTGCGCGGGCCCGCCACGGAAGCGCCACACCAGGGGCCGGCGGCGGCAGGACGACTACCTGACTCAGGAACGCGTCGTCGCCGTCGTAGACGAGAGCGTAGTTCCGGCCGCGCAGGATCTGGCGCAGGACGGATTCAACAGGCGCCGATGGTACGGTCATGTTCACCGGGGCGCGCGGGATCCCGGGTGGTGCGACGGTGACCTCGAACCCAGCCTCTGCGGCGATCGCGCCGAGCACTTGCTCGATCGTAACCCTGCGTGCCTCGATCTCAATCTCACCGCTGGTATTCGACGCGACGCGCAAAACCGGCGTCGGCTCTGTCCCTGCCCGCACAGTGGTGCTACCGACCACCATCAACAGCGCGGTCAAGACCGACAGGGCCGCGTGGAACAGGCGGGAGTCCACCTTGACGTTCTCACATCTGGAGCGAGGACCGGGCGCGCTGGAGTTGCATTCCGATCGCGGCCACTTGACGTCTGCCGTGGCGGTGACTCTCGGCGCGTTCCCGGCACAGCTGTTTTTCCATGGGGAAAAGGTGCTCGCTCTCTCGACCGGGCGAAACACGGAAATTTGCGCGTGCGCAAAGAAGATGCGGCAGACGAAATCAACTGCAGCTATTGGACCGAAGGGGGGCGCGTGCCCGAAACGCTTTGACGGCTCAGGTGTGCGTTCCACGGCCGTCCACGAGGAGAGGGGCAGTGCAGCGCGGGCCGCGCAATGGTACAAGCGCTTCCGACATGTCGACTCGCCGCTGCAGGCACGCATTGGTGCATGTTGCGTTGGTGACGTTCTCGGCTGTAGCGGCCTGTCAACCGCACGTGAGCGAGCGCATCTTTCAGGGCGGCCGCTTGGGCATGGTGTTCGTATTCACGCCTGCCCGAACTCCCGATGCGCTTCTCTTCATGTTCTCCGACCTGCACGGTTGGGACGCCGCCTATGCCGGTGTGGCCCGGCAGATCGCCGGAATGGGGGCCGTCGTCGTCGGGGTCGATCTGCCACAGTACCTGCGGAACCTGGCAGCCAGCAAGGATGGATGCCATTACGTCATCGCCGAGATCGAGGACATGAGCGAGCGCCTGCAGCGCGATCTTCATTTTGCGGGCTACCAATCTCCGATCCTGGCTGGCATCGGCGCCGGCGGTACGCTGGTATACGCGGCGCTGGCGCAATCACCCGCCGCGACGGTCGCCGGTGCCATCAGTGTTGACCCGGCACCGGCGTTGCGGACGAGGGTCCCGTTGTGCGCGGGGGCACCTGCGCAGCCCGAAGGCGGTGGGTTCGTGTACGGTACACAGCCGACGCTCAATGGCTGGTGGCGCGTATCCACGGCCGCACCACTGGCGCCGGCACTCGCCGGATTGGTCGAGCCATCGAGCGGAGCCGTGGCCGACATTCGCTGCGCGCCCGGCGAGCGCCTGTTGATGCTCGTCCGCACAGCGTTGCCCGCGCCCGCACCGTCCCTGCTGCCCGCTGCGCTCGCCCAGCTGCCGCTGACGGAGTTGCCCGCCCTCCAGCCGGGACCAGCCATGGCTGTGATCTACTCTGGCGATGGCGGCTGGCGCGACATCGACAAGCAGGTCGGCGAAGGGCTGGCGCGAAAAAACATGCCGGTGGTCGGGGTCGACAGTCTGCGTTACTTTTGGCGAGCGAAGACCCCCGCAGAGATCGCCGGCGATCTATCACAGATCATCCGCCACTACGGCGATAGGTGGCGAACCTCAAAAGTCGTGCTCGTCGGGTACTCCTTCGGTGCCGGCATCTTACCGTTTGCGCTCAACGGCCTGCCGGCCGAGGACCGCGCGCGCGTCGTGCAAGTCTCGCTCCTCGGTCTGGAGCCGCGGGCCGATTTCCAGGTGAAGCTCTCCGGCTGGTTCGGCGCCGCGCCAAGCCGCGACGCCCCGGCCGTCCTTCCTGAAATCCTGCGCCAGCCGCTGGGGCTGTTTCAGTGTTTCTATGGTGAGAAAGAGGACGACACGCTCTGTACGGCCCCGGAGCTTGCCGGCGCCGAGATCATCCGCACCAGTGGCGGTCATCACTTCGATGGTGACCAATCCGCATTGGCTGAGAGGATCATCGAGGGAGCAGCGCGGCGTTTGCCCGCCATCAGAGAGGACTCGTTGCCGCGCCGCCTTCACTTCGCGACGACGCCGCGCAACCCGCCAGAGACCAGCGCGGCCACGTTGGCGAGCACGCGCGGCAACAGCAACCCGCCCGGGCAGACCAGGTACCTCGGCCGCCACTCTGGGGCGAACTTTTCCTTGAACTGACGCAGACCCTGAAAGTTGTAGAATGGCTCTCCATAGAGATACGCCAAGGCGCCGATGCGGTGCCACAGCGGGGCGAGCGCGCGCGGCTCCAGCCCCGCCAGCGGCGCCATGCCGAGATTGCACCAGCGGTAACCCTGACTCCGTCCCCAGAGAATGATCTTGAGAAACAAGTACTCCATCACGTTTGGCGGCGCGGTGCTGCTGTGGCGCATCAGGTCCGGCGAAATCTCTTCCTGCCCACCGCTGCACCAGAGGTTGGCGAACGCCACGATCGTGCCATCGACGCGCACCACAGCGACCGGGAACTCGCGGAGGTACTGCTCGTCGAAGCAGCCCAAGGAGAAGCCTTTCTCGCGCGTACGCTTCATGGCCAGCCAGTCTTCCGAAATGCGCTGTAGCTGCGGCAGCACGGCGGGCACCGCCTCGGGCGGCAGCGCGTCGAAACTGCCGCCGTCGCGTTCGATCCGCCGCACGATGTACCGCTGCGCCTTGCGGGCGTTGCCTTCGAGGGAGAACCCCGGCAACGATACGCGGGCTTCTTCGCCGAATTTGACCGGATACAGGCCTAAGTCCAAATACAGCGGCAGATCCGCGGCGCTCGCCTCGTAGAACACCGGCCAGCAGTCCCAGCGGTCGCAGAGCTCGCGGAACCTCCACACGAGATCTGCGTGGCAGTCGGCAGGCCCGACCGGATCGCCCATGGCCACGCAACTGCGCCCGGACACCGCGTACATGACGAAGGCGCGGCCATCGTCGCTGAACACAAACGACTTGTCGCCGAGCAGCGCCAGGTGTGCGGCCGCGCGCGACGACTGCGACACGAGCGCCCGCACCACGTCCATGACCTGCGCCCCCGGGACCGCCACGCGTGCGCGTGCCGGCCGCAACAGATGCGCCGCCGCAAAGAACAACGCCCCTGCGACCACCCCAACGCTCGCCCGCAGGAACCGGGGCGCGTTGCCCGAGAAGCTGAACTGCCACCACAGCTCGTTGGAATACTCCTGATGCTCGTACGCAAAAAACCCGAGCCAGATCGAGCTGGCGATGACCAGAACCACGGCAATCGTCCAGCCGAGCGTGAAGCGTTCGCCGACAATCGAGGTCGGGCGATAGAAGTAGCGGCGGCACGGAAGCAGCGCCGCGAGCACGGCCAACAAGACGAGGGCTTCTTCGTACTTGAGGCCCTTGAGCAGCGACAACACCGTGCCCGACAGCAGGAGCGCAACGGCCAAATGATACGCCGCGTCGACCCGACGCTGCATGGCGCTCGCCAGCAGCACCAGCCCAAGCCCGGTCAGGCTGCCGAGGAAATGCGACAACTCCAGCACCGGCAGCGGCAAGAACGTTTGGAAGACATCGAGGCGGTGATGCCTCGCCGGAGTGGCGCCCGACAAGAGCAAGATGGCTCCGCCAATGAAGGTCGCCACCGCGAGCACACGCGGGGCGATCTCGGGAACCCACCCGCCCACCACCGTGCCGACCTGCCCGAACCACTCGCGCCGCTGCAGCGCCTCGTACGCACCCAGCGTAGCGGTGGCGATCACCAGAGGCAGCAGGTAATAGATGGCTCGGAACAGCACCAGCGAGCCGATGATCGCCGGCCCCCGTGCCGCCGGCCCCAGCGCGAGCAGCATGATCGTTTCGAACACGCCGAGACCGCCCGGCACATGACTGCTCACGCCGACGACCTGCGCCACGACAAAGAGTCCGACGAAGTGCCAGTAGGAAATGGTCGCTGAGGCCGGCAACAAGACGTAGAAAATGGCGGCGACCATGCCCCAGTCGACCGTCGACACCGTCAGCTGCTGGAGTGCCATGCCAGGGGTCGGCAAGGAGAATTCCCAACCGCGCAGCAGGAATGACCGGCGGCGTGCGGCCGTGGCAAACAAATACCCGATGACGACCGTCAAAAACGTTGCGCCGAGCGGGAGCGCCAACCCCGCCGGCAGGCGTAACGAAGTCGCCATCGCCCGCGGCTCGAGGACCAGGGCGAGCCCAGCGATGGTGAGGCTCCCCAGCCAGAACATCACGGCCGTGAAGCCGAGGAGCGTGGTGATCTCGATTGCCGACAAGCCCCACGCGGAATAGAGCCGGTAGCGCGGCGCGGCGCCGCCGAGTACCGACACACCGACGTTGTGGGCAAACGCGTACCCGAGAAACGACGCGAGCGCCGTGCGCCCATAGGGCAGCCGGCGGTCCAGGTGGCGCAGGGCGAGGAGGTCATACCCGGTGAGAATCCAGTAGCTGACCGCCGTCAGCACTATCGCCAGCCCCACCCGCGTGGCTGGCATCGCCCGTAGCGCGCGGCGGATGTCGCTGTATTGGTAGGCATGCAGCTGGTGATGCAGCAGCCAGACCGCAGCGCCGACGAGGGCTGCGATCAGGAGCGGCGCGGCGCGGTGGAGGAGGTGTCGCTCGGGGGCCGCGCTGACGGTTGCGTCGGGAGCGGATCGCCCTTCTCCTGCGGGCACCATCATCGTGCAGCGTATCCAACTGCGTGGAGCGCGCGCAAGGCCGGTGCCCAGTCTCTTCTTGGGGAAAACTCCAATGCCGTGCGCAGCGCGCACCCTATGTTTTGGTGGCTGAAGGCTGCTACCCGAGCGCCGGGCGGTCCGGGCGATCAAATCGCCCGGCTGAGTCGCCACAAAAGGCCCACCATAAGAAGGCTCGAAATGCAGATCAGAGAGACCAGTCAGCCCGTTCAGCGGGCTTGGAGCGACTCAACCGTGGAATTTGATTCTACGTTGACGCGCCGGCACGAACGGCCACGAGGTTTTGAGACGCCCTCTCAGGCCCGAGACTGCATCCGCTCTTGCCCGCATACTAATCTCCAAACCCCGGGGGGTGCCCGGGGCGCACCCTACGCGGCTCCACTGCTCGCCCTATTGACAGGTGTCGCGCGACCGATAGAAGGACGCGAGGAGGGCAGAGATGGCGAAGAAGGCACTGAAAGTCGGCGACACCGCTCCGGACTTCGAGGCGCTCAGCGACAGCGGCAGGCCAATCAGGCTGAGCGATTTTCGCGGCAAACGTGTCGTCCTCTACTTCTACCCGAAGGACAGCACCCCCGGATGCACGACGCAGGCCTGCGGGTTCCGCGATAGCTATCCGATCGTCGAGAAGCGCAAAGGCGTCGTGCTCGGCGTGAGCCCCGACGGCGTCAGCAGCCATCAGAAGTTCAAAGAGAAGCAGAAGTTGCCGTTCCCGCTCGTCGTCGACAGTGATCACAAGATTGCCGACGCCTACGGCGTGTGGGGCGAGAAGTCGATGTACGGCAAGAAGTACATGGGCATCATTCGCAGCCACTTCGTCATCGACGAGAAGGGCAAGATTGTCGACGCCCAGGTGAAGGTCAGCCCGACGGACAGCGTCAAGCTGGCGGTGGAAGCGCTAGCGAAGTAGGGGCACAGCGCGCTGTGCCCCTACACGCGTTCGCCGATCAGATAGGTAACGCCGCTGGCGCCGGCGTGCGCCGTGTGGATCGTGCCCTTCGGCAGCATCAGGCGGTCGCCGGCCCGTAGATGAAACTCGCGGCCGGCAGCGCCGAAGGTCATCGCACCTTCGATGACCCACAGACTTTCGTCGTGGTCGTGTGAGTGCGGCTGGTAGTCAGTGCCGGCCTCGTCGCGCCAACGAAAGACCTCGAATCCTTCCTGTGCGAGCTGCTGGCGCGCCGCGTCTTCAGTCGGTGGTGTGGCGTCGCTCCACGGAATCACTGCGAGCCGCATCACTCCGATTCCTCCCCGAAGTGGGCGCGCGCGATGCGCTCCTTCAGGTACTCGAGCGTCCCGAGGTCTTCGACGATGTCGCCGCCGGTGTCGTAGAAGAAGATCTCGCCGTTCTTGTTGCGGCCGACGGCGACCAGCCAATCGAGCTGGTCGCGGTCCTCAATGAGGTAGTTGATGGTTTGCGCGACACCTTTGCCGGGAATGATGGTGATCTTCGGTTTGACGGGTTTCTGCTGCTGCTTGGCCATAGGCATCGTACCTCGATCCACCAACCCAGCCCGCGAGTGACAGAGTGTCGAAACATGCGTGTGGCTGTGTTCCCCCAGGCATTGGTAGCGACCTGCGTGCGAACATAGGAGGCACCCTTCAGCAAGTCAATACTGAGTTGACCACGGCTTCGACGTGGTACGAGTGCGGAAACAAGTCGATCGGCCGGACGGCAGCGATGCGGTAGCGCGGTACGATGCGCTTGAGGTCGCGTGCCAATGTCGCCGGATTGCACGAGACGTAGATCAGCCGGCGCGGGGCTAGATCGAGCAAGGCGTCGATCGCTTCGGCGGCCCCGCTGCGCGGCGGATCGAGCACGACGGTGTCGAAGGTCGCCGGCGTCATCTCACGTACAGCGCGGTGCGCCGGTGCTGCGATGACCTGGCAGTTTGCCAGCCCGAGTGCGGCCGCATTGGCGCGGGCGTCATCAGCCGCCAGCCGATGCTGTTCGACGGCGACGACCCGCCTGCACCGTCGCGCGATCGGCATGCTCAGGTTGCCGACACCGGCATAGAGATCGAGGACGCGATCGTTCGGACCGAACTCGCCCATGGCGAGCACGGTGCGAACCAGCAAGCGATTGGCGGCCGGGTTGACCTGCGTGAATGCGCCACAGCGCCCGCTCAGGGTGAGATCCTCTTCAGGCGAAAGTGTGACACGCTCGTCGCCCCAACTGCGGCGCCAGCCTTTGCCTGCGAGGACGATCCCCGCCACGGCCGCGTGCCGCGCCAACCAGGCGGTCACCGTTGCGCTATCCGTGGTGTCGAAACGCCCTTCCACCTCGCCCATGACGACCACTCCAGGCCACGCGCCGCGCATGGCGATCTCGACACGCCGCACCACGCTGCCGAGCCGCGGCACCAGCTCTGCAACCGGTTGCAGCGCCGCATCGACTCGAGGATCAGCCAGCAGGCAGTGATCGACGACCACTAGATCGTGGCTGGCGGCGGCGTAGAATCCTATGTGGCCCGACTCGGTGCGCAAGCTCACTCGGCGGCGGTAGCCGAACTCGTGCGGCGACGCGAGGATGGGCAGGAGCGGCACGTCTGCCAAGCCGCCGATGCGCCGCAGTTGCTCGCGCAGATTCCGCTCCTTTGCCTGGAGCTGCGCGTCGTAGCTCAGGTGTTGCCACGGGCAGCCGCCACAGCGGGGCAGGTACGGGCACGGCGGCACGCGGCGCGCCGGCGCGGCGCGCAACACGTGGTGCAGATCAGCATAGGCGAACGCGCCGCGGTCTTCGCGCACCGTGACCTGGACCTCCTCGCCCGGCGCGACGCCGCGCACGAAGATTGCCTTGCCGTCGAGCCGTCCGACGCCGTGCGGGCCGTAGGTCAGCCCGGTGATTGCTAACGTGTGCAGCGGTTGCAGCTCGCGCATGCGGATCAGCGACTCAGGACGAAGATGGCGATGTCCGCCTCGAGGTTCGGATCCACCGTGATCCATTGCCCCGTCTCACTGTTGAGATAGAGCTTGCGGTGCGTGTGGATGCCCTTCTGCACGCAAAAGTCCTCGACGTCAGCGATCGACGGAAAGCGCCGGTTCGGCGTGTTGTACCACTCGAAGTGGTAGGCGCCTTGGGCTTTGGGAGAGCGACCCTCTGCAGAGAGCATCTGGCGGAGCTTGCGATACGCGAAGTTGGGAAAGCTGACGATGCACGACCGGCCGACACGCAGCATCTCGTCGACGACGCCCTCGGTATTGCTCACCGACTGCAGCGTCTGCGACAGCACGACGACGTCGAACTGTTTGTCGCTGAACGATGACAACCCTTTCTCGATGTCGCACTGCACCACGTCGAGCCCTTGCGCGACGCAGGCCAGCAGGGCGTCTTCGTCGAGATCGACGCCGACGAGGCGCGTGTGGCCGCGTTCGCGCAGCTGTGACAGCAGGCCGCCGCTGCCGCAGCCGAGATCCAGGACGCTCGCCTTCGCCGGGATCAGCTCGAGGATGCGGTCGTAGTCGAGCCGGTGACCGTGAAAGATGCTGGTCGGTGCGTTGGCGTGCGCTTCCACCAGCGCGGTGACGCGCATGGCGGGGGGAAGGCATCCGTCGACGTGCGCGAGGAACTCGCGCATCAGGCCCCCATACAGTGGTCGCTTTTCTTCGAGCAAAAACGCATCGTGCCCACCGGAGGCCTCGACGTTGCAGTACGCCACCGGATGGTTCGCGGCGATCAGCGCAGCGACGATCTGCCGGCTCTGCTCGGGCGGAAACAGCCAGTCGCTCGAAAAGCTGATGACCAACCAGCGGCACTGGCTGCGCGCGAACACCGCCCGCAGCTGCTCGCGCGTGTCGCCGAGATCGAACAGATCCATCGCCATGGACAGCGTGACGTAACTGTTGGGGTCGAAGCGCTCGACGAACTTATGGCCCTGGTACGCGAGGTACGAGCCCACGGCGAACTTGTTCTCGAACGCCGTGGCAACCTTGCTCGGCTGCAAGCGTCGCGGGTCGAACTTCGCTCGCATCGCTTCGCGCGACAGATAGGTGATGTGCGCCAGCATGCGCGCCAGGGCGAGCCCGACGACCGGCCCTGCGCCGTGCTCGTAGTACTGGCCGCCGCGATATCCGGGGTCGTGCATGATGGCATTGCGCCCGACCACATCGAACGCCAGCGCCTGACTGGTCAGTCGCGCTGAGGTTGCGAGCGCGACACAGCCGCGCACACGCTCCGGGTGGCGTATTGCCCAGGTGAGCGCCTGATGCCCGCCGAGGGAGCCGCCGATGACGGCGCGCAGGGCTGCGATGTCGAGATGATCGATGAGACGCCGCTGCACCTCGACCATGTCGTCGACCGTGATCGCGGGGAAATCTGCGCCGTACGGCCGGCCGGTGGACGGGTTGACACTGTTCGGGCCGGTGGTGCCGCGGCAGCCGCCCAGCACGTTCGAACAGATGACGAAGTAGCGATCGGTATCGATCGATTTGCCCGGACCGACGATGAGTTCCCACCAGCCTGGGTCGTCGTCGGCGTCGTGGCGCGCCACGTGCGAGTCGCCGCTGATCGCGTGGCACACCAACACCGCATTGTCACGGCTGTCGTTCAGCTGCCCGTAGGTCTCATAGGTCACACTCACCGACGGCAGCTGTCCACCCAGTTCGAGCCGCAGCGGCTGCGTGAACACCGCTTGCTGCGCATGGCGCAGGGGGGTGGCGGAGCGCAGACGGTCGCTGCTGTCGAACAGCGCGTCCTTCATGCGGCCGTTCAGCGCTGCGCGCGCGCCTGCGACGCCGCCAGCGCCTGATCGATATCCGCGATGATGTCGGCAACGTCTTCGATCCCGACGGAGATGCGCACGTACTCCGGGCTCACCCCGGTCTCCCGCTGTTCCGCTTCCGTGAGCTGCGAGTGCGTGGTCGACGCCGGATGAATCACCAACGTCTTGGCGTCGCCGATGTTCGCCAGGTGGCTGGCAAGCTTCACGCTGTTGATGAACCGGATGCCGGCCTCTCGCCCGCCCTTGATGCCGAAGCCGACGATGGCGCCCTTGCCGTCGGGAAGATAGCGCTTGGCGCTCTCGTAGTCCGGGTGATTCGGCAAGCCCGGGTAGTTCACCCACTCGACGGCGGCGTGCTGTTGCAGGAACTCGGCGACCTTCTGGGCGTTCGCGCAATGCCGTTCAATGCGCAGGTGGAGCGTCTCCAGGCCGAGCAGGAACAAGAACGCTGCGAACGGGCTCATGCAGGCGCCGGTGTCGCGCAGCCAGTGCGTGCGAATGTGCAGGATGTAGGCGATATTGCCGATCGGCCGCAGGGCTTCCTCGAACACGATCCCGTGATACGCCGGATCCGGTGCGCAGAACTCCGGCCACTTTGTCGGATTCTTCGCCCAGGGAAACTTGCCGCTGTCGACGAGCACGCCGCCGATGTGTACGCCGTGCCCGCCGATGAACTTGGTGGTCGAGTAGATGACGATATCGATGCCGTGTTCGATCGGGCGCAGCAGCAGCGGCGTCACCGTGTTGTCGCACAGCACCGGCAGGTCCAGCGCATGGGAGATGTCGGCGATGCGTTTGAAGTCGGGCACGTCGTTCTTCGGGTTGCCCAAGCTCTCCAGGTAGACCGCGCGGGTGTTGGTGTCGACCAGGTCTTTGATTCTCTCCGGGTGATGCGGGTCGAAGAAGCGCACTTCGATGCCGAGCTTCGGCAAGGTTTGCGTGAACAGCGTCCAGGTCCCACCGTACAAGCTGGTGGCGGAGACGAAGTTCTGGCCGCTGTGCACGATCGTCAGCAAGGCGGCGGTGATGGCTGCCTGGCCGGACGCAAACGCCAGACCGGCAGCGCCGCCGTCGAGTGCGGCGAGCCGCTTCTCCAGCACGTCGTTGGTCGGGTTCATCAGCCGCGAGTAGATGTTGCCGAACTCTTTGAGCGCGAACAGGTTGGCGGCATGTTCCGTGTCGTTGAAGACATACGAGGACGTCGCATAGATCGGCACGGCGCGTGCCGTGGTGGCGGGGTCGCGTTCTTGTCCGGCGTGCAGGGCGAGTGTGCCCAGTCCGGGCGTTGGTTTCGTCGTCATGTGTGCTCCTTTGTCATCGTGACAGTGCAACAGGGAGTATCAGAACGCGTGCGTGAATTGGAGTCACAAGCGGTGGCCAACCGAAGGCTAGCCGTCTTTCGCTAGCAGGGCTGCAGCTGCCGGGTCCACCAGGACCAAGGAGCGTCGCGCCGCGCGCAGCGCGAGCCCGACCGGCAGCTGCGAATCAGGCTCGTCAACTGCAGCACGGATCGCTTCCGCCTTCGAGGCACCGAAGCCCGCGACGCAGATCGTCCCCGCCAGTTCCAGGGGCAGCATGGTGAAGGTGATGCGCCGCGGCGGCGGCTTGGGCGAGTCGGTGATCGCCGCCACATAGCGCCCGCGCTCGCGCAGCAGCGCATGGTCCGGAAACAGCGAACAGACGTGGCCGTCCGGCCCGAGTCCGAGGACCACCAGATCGATACGCGGCGGGTTGCCGAGCGTTCGTACCAGTTCCTGCTCGTAGGCCCGCGCCGCGGCCTCGAGGTCGCGGCCCTCGCCGGCGATCCGGTGGACGCGCCGTGGATCCGCGCCTGCCGGATCGAGCAGGAGACGTTTGGCGAGACCGTAGTTGGAATCAGGATCATCGGGCCCAACAGCGCGTTCGTCGCCCCAGAAGAACTCGACCCGGTTCCAGGGGACGGGTGCCTTTGCGAGGACCGGAAAGAAGATCGCAGCGACCGAGCCACCCGGCAGGGCACAGGACAACTGCCTGCCGGCGGCGCCCGCCGTGCGCGCGGCCACCGCGAAGCGGTCTGCGAACACCCCCGCCAGAGCCTCGGGGGCGGCGATCACGACTTCCGGCTTCACACGATTACCGCAGGGTTGCCTGCGAGGCCGAAAACCAGCACGTCGCGGTGGCCAACTCGTGCGTCATTTCCCGGATTTTTCCAGATGCCCGCCGAACTCGTAGCGCATCGCGGACAGCAGCTTGTTCTGGAAGTCCGCCTCACCGCGCGAGCTGAAGCGCTCGTACAGCGCGGTCGTCAGGACCGGTGCCGGCACCGCCTCGTCGATGGCGGCCTTGATCGTCCAGCGCCCCTCGCCCGAGTCGGACACACGGCCTGCAAACGTTGCCAACGTGGGATCTTGGATCAGCGCGCTCGCGGTCAGGTCCAGTAGCCACGACGCGATCACGCTGCCGCGGCGCCATACCTCGGTGATGTCAGCCAGATTGAGGTCGTATTGATAGTGCTCCGCATCGCGCAGCGGCGTGGTCTCGGCGTCGATCGCATGTTGCTGCTTGCCGACGTTGGCGCTGCGCAGGATCCCCAGTCCCTCGGCGTAGGCGGCCATGAGTCCGTACTCGATGCCGTTGTGCACCATCTTGACGAAGTGGCCGGCGCCATTGGGGCCACAGTGCAGGTAGCCCTGCTCGGCAGTGCCCTTGACCGTCTCGCGTCCCGGCGTGCGCGGCACGTCGCCCGTGCCGGGCGCCAGGGTCGCGAAGATCGGATCGAGGTGTTTGACCACGTTCGGTTCGCCGCCAATCATCATGCAGTAGCCGCGCTCCAGACCCCAGACACCACCGCTCGTCCCGACGTCCACATAGTGGATGCGCCTCGCTGTCAGGTCCTTGGCCCGCCGGATGTCGTCGATGTAATAGGAATTACCGCCGTCGATGAGAATGTCGTCCGGCTCCAGCGAAGGCAGGATGTCGGCGATGGTCTTGTCCACGACTGCCGCCGGCACCATCAACCAGACCGCCCGCGGCTTGTCCAACTTCTTCACCAGGTCCGCGAGGGACGAGGCGCCGACGGCCTTCTCCTTCGTCAATTCCTTCACTGCCTCCGCGGACATGTCGAAGACCACGCACTGGTGGCCTCCCGTGAGCAGGCGCCGCACCATGTTCGCACCCATTCTTCCGAGACCGATCATCCCGAGTTGCATCAGACGTCCTCCCTGCGATGTTTCTGAGATTCTAAATCGGAAATGCCAAGGCCGAGACAAGCACGCGATTCGAAATCACAAGCGGCAGTCCCTTGCTTTGTCTTGATCATTCGAATTTCCAGCTTCAAATTTGCTTCGACTTTCGGATTTCGTGCGTCGCATTTTCCTTCAGCGTGCGGTAGCGACGGATGAGGGCAGTGGTCGAGCTGTCGTGACTGAGAGCGGGCTCGCTAGGGCTCTCGAGCTCTGGAATGATGCGTTGCGCCAGCACTTTCCCAAGCTCGACGCCCCACTGGTCGAATGAGTTGATCTTCCAGAGGGTGCCTTGCGTGAAGACGCTGTGCTCGTAGAGCGCGACGAGCTTGCCAAGGGCTTGCGGTGTCAGGCGGTCGAGGAGGATCGTATTCGACGGACGATTGCCCGCGAAGACCCGGTGCGGCACAAGCCACTTGGCGGTGCCTTCCGCCTTGACCTCCTCGGCGGTCTTGCCGAAGGCCAGCGCCTCGCTTTGCGCAAAGACGTTCGCCACAAGCATGTCGTGGTGCCGGCCGAGCGGATTGAGCGACTGGCCGAACGCGATGAAGTCACACGGGACGAGCCGGGTGCCCTGATGGATGAGCTGGTAAAAGGAGTGCTGGCCGTTGGTGCCAGGCTCCCCCCAGTAAACGGGGCTGGTGTCGTAGGTCACCGGCTTCCCATCAAGCGTGACGTGCTTGCCGTTGCTCTCCATCGTGAGCTGCTGCAGATAGGCGGGGAAGCGCTTCAAGTACTGCTCGTACGGCAGGACCGCGACGGTTTGTGCGCCGAAGAAGTCACTGTACCACACCGCCAGCAGGCCCATGAGCACCGGCAAGTTGCGCTCGAGCGGGGCCGTGCGGAAGTGCTCGTCCATCTGGTGGAAGCCGTCCAACAACGCGCGGAAGTTCTCCACGCCGACGGCCAGCATCGTCGACAGGCCAATCGCCGAATCCATGGAGTAGCGCCCGCCGACCCAATCCCAGAAGCCGAACATGTTGGCGGTGTCGATGCCGAACTTGGCCACCTCCGCTGCATTGGTGGAGACGGCGACGAAATGCTTGGCGACCGACTGTTCGTCGTTGCCGAGCCCTTGCAGTGCCCAAGCGCGCGCCGTGCGGGCATTGGTCATCGTCTCCAGCGTCGTGAAGGTCTTCGATGAAACGATGAAGAGGGTCTCCGCCTGGTCGAGGTCCTGGACGGCCTCTGCGAAGTCGGTGCCGTCGACGTTGGACACGAAGCGGAACGTCATGGCCCGGTCGCTGTAGTGTTTGAGCGCCTCGTAGGCCATCACCGGCCCGAGGTCGGAGCCGCCGATGCCGATGTTGATGACGTTGCGGATGCGCTTGCCGGTGTGACCTTTCCACGCGCCGCTGCGGACCCGGTTGGAGAAGTCGGCCATCTTGTCGAGGACGGCGTGGACCTGCGGCACGACGTTGTCGCCATCCACGACGATCGAGGCGCCGCGCGGTGCGCGCAGCGCCACGTGCAGGACGGCGCGCTGCTCCGTGACGTTGATCTTCTCGCCCCGAAACATGGCGTCGATGCGGGCGCGTAGATCGGACTCCTGTGCCAGCTGCAGAAGGAGTGTGAGGGTATCGTCGGTGATGCGGTTCTTCGAGTAATCCAGGAAGACGCCCGCGGCCTCGGCGGTCAGGCGGGTGCCGCGCTGGGTGTCATCCGCGAAGAGATCGCGGAGATGTACGGTCCGGACCTGCTTGTAGTGGGCCGCCAGCGCCTTCCATGCCTGGCGTTTCTTGAGCGGGACACTGGCAGTCATGCTGGTGCTCCTCCGGTCTCGTTCTCGGCCTCAGGTCGAATGGGCCCGCCACCGGCGTGGTTGTTCGAGCGGCACCGTCCCTGCGCCACAGACCCTTCTCTCACAAGTCAAGCGCTCCGGGAATACATTGTGGTCCAGCGCCGCGTCGAAGAAAAGCGCCTCGTCTGACCTAGGGTCGGCGGCACAGAGCTCACTGAGGCGCGTAGGACTCACGGGCAGAGCTAGAGGGCGACGTATTCCGCCGCCGCTCGCCCTGAGCCTCTCGAAGGGGCAGCGTGCGGTGGGCAGGAAAACGGGCTATGCAAGTGCGGCGCACAGCTCCGGGAAACGCGCCACTGCCTCATCGGCGTCGCCGACATCGAAGATCTCAAAGGCGACGATGCGATCGTCGTGCACGACGAACACCGGGACAAAAACGCTCTCGAACGCACCGCCCTCGCGCGTCGTTCCGAACTGCCGAATCACTCCCACGCGCCCGCAGTCGTTCCACGTGAGGATCTGGAGCGGCTCGCCGCCCACATCCGGTCCCAGGTTGCTCAGCACACGCAGCGATTCGATCCATTTGTCGCACGGGATCTCGCCGAAGCTCAGTCGGCGACGGTCGCGGCACAGCAGGCCATCGGCGAAGTAGCGGCGCAGCCCATCCCACTCGTGTCGCGCGATGGCGTAGCCGAATGCGTTGATCACGACGTGCGCGCGGCAACCGGCGGCCTCGCCGGCGGCGAATCGTGCCAGTGCTTCCTCGAACGCGGCGCGGCGCTCGTTGGAGTCGAGGTGGATCACCGCCCGCAGTGCCCCGTCCGCATCGACTTCGCTCAGGCGGAGAAACTCGCCCTCGAAGCCTCCATCCTCAGGGCCACCGCTGTAGGAGATGCGCTCGAGAGCAATTCGATCACCGGCCGTGCCGATGAGCTCGAACTTCGTCTGCAGGCCCGGATATGTGCGCACCACTTCGAGGTTCTTGATCCACAGATCGGCGTTACCGCTCACCAGCGCGCGCCGGCGGCGATCGTCGAAACGGAAGTCCGGGCAAGTGAGCGCATGAATGGCCGACCAGTCTTGCGCTCTGAAGGGTTCGCCGATGCGTCCCAACGTACGCATCGCAGCATTCGGTGGGATGTGCAACGGATCACCGCTCCGGTGGGCCTGCGTCCTCTTCGTGCTCTCGTTTGCAACGCCGGCGGCGCAGAGCGCTTTCGCCGCCTCGAGTTGATCGAGATCGTACTGGTCGAAGCGGCGGATGCGTCCCATCGCGTCGAGTTCGCAAACAATGGCGCTCGGGCTTTCGAAGGCTCCGCCCTCGTGCGTACCCAGCCACGTGGTGAAGTAGAGGAATCGTGGGCCCGACATCGTCAGATGATCGACACGCAGCTGCACGTCCGGTGAGAGGTCGACCAACTGCTTGACCGCCTGGATGTACGCCGCCGGCCCGTGCAAGGTTTCCCAGCCGAGCAGCCGGTGGTCGTTGACGACCAGGTCGGGAGCGAGCACCGCGGCCAACGCGTCCCAATCGCGCGCCGCGAAGGCTTGCGTAAACATCCGTGTCAGCGCGGCCCGACGAGAATCGGCCGCCTCAGCCGCGTAGCGCGCGTCCAGCTCGGCGTAGGCGCCGTCAAGGTCGCCGGCGTCAAATTGGATCATCGCAACGTGGTCGCCATGCTCGTCGACTTCGATGACTCCGAGGAACTCCAACTCGCTCGGCCCGGTGAGGTTGCTGATCGCCGCAGCCACATGCACGATTGTTTTCACCAGGAGCAGTCGGTCCCCTCGGGTCGCTAGCACATCGATCACCGGGGCAGCTGTTGCGGCTTCGAAGAACGGTCGAATGGACTCGAGATACCGATCACGGTCGAGTTCCAGGTGCACCAGCGCCCGCCGGTCACTGTGATGAAACCGCGGCGCAAAGAGCGCGGTGAAGCGCTCCCAAGCGGCCGCCGCCCAGGCTTGCCGGCCGCGTTCCAGCGTTCGCGTCGCAGCGTTTTCCAGGTGTGGCGTTGTCGTCGGTCTCCCCGGCAGCGCGTCGAAGCACGCGAGCGCCTCGTCTTCGCGGTCCGCATCGAACTGCTCGCTGCGTGTCACCAGCCCGTCGGTTCCAAAAACCAGAAGGAGAAGAAATTGCTTTTCATACGGGCCGCCGGTGGCGCGATCGGTGCCGGCAGTCGTCCAGCGAACGAGTAGGGCATCCCGCCGCAACCCCAGCACATCGTCCACGCGCACGGTGACCGCGTCGGCGACCTCGAACAGCGAACGGAAGGCGCGCAACATCGCCTGCGCGCCGCGCAGGGGCGCGAAGCCCAGGGTGCGGTGGTCGGCGAACTCAACATCGGGCGCAAACACCGTGCGCAGGTGGTCGAGGTTCGGCGGTTCCATGAGTACCGCAACGGAGCGTGCCGTCCCTGCGGCGCAGGCGCGCTCGTTGCCCTCGGGCAGGAGCTCAGCATGGCGCTCGTACAGGCGGGCAACCGCGTCGCCCAGGTGACTCGGGTCAAACAGCTCATTGCGTCGTTGCTGCCCGTCCCGGTTGACCTCGACGAGGACAATCTCCTCCCTGCAGACTGCCCCGAAGGGAGCGACATCATCCTCGGCAAGCGCGCCGAACGCCATCGACGAACGGCACAGCGCGAGTGCGTCGCCAAGAGTTGCCAGCGGTTCGGTCCGTAGCAGCGGATCCTGCGCCCGGAGCAGCGAGCGCCACGCCGTGAGCATACCCCGCCGATCGAGTACCGTGCCATTCGGGTGGTCGACGACCTCCGCGAGGTCGGCGAAAGCCCGCTCCAACGCGTCAGCGTCGCGTGCGGCGAGGAGGATCGGCATGCGAGCAGCGGCAGTGGTCGCGGCGTTTGGTAGCACACGCAGGCCCACATCGCACCACGAGTGCACCCCGTCGCGTTCTCTGCCATTGCCAAGGGCAGCCGCAGCGGCGTTCTGCGGGAGTTCTGCGTCTTTGCCCCGGACAAGCAGCGTCGCGCCCTTGACCTGCCAGAGCTCGATCGCGCGTGCCTCCTCGCCGGCCGCTTCGGCGTGTCGCCCCGCAGCGCGCAAAGCCGTCGCCAGCGCGAGACGCGCATCCGCGTGATCAAGGAGCGCATCGGTTGCGGCCGCGATGGCCACAGCGGCGCGCGCCAGCTCCAGGGCGGTGGCGTGTTCGCCGCGCTGCGCCAGCGCTTGGGCGCGTACGCCGCGCCAGGCGATCGCTGCTTTGATGTCATCGCCGGCGAGCGCCTCGCTTTCGTGACTCAGCGCCTCGGCCTCGGCGACTCGGCTCTGCGCCAGCAGAGCGCGGCCGAGCAAAGCCGCGGCTTGTGCCGCGTCGATTCCCAGACCGCGACTCCGTAGCCCAGCGTACGCGCTGCGCAAGCAGGGCTCTGCGGCGGCGGCGTTACTGTCAAGCAACTCGATGAGCCCGGAAAACATGTCGGCTTCGAGGAGCCGCTGGGTAATGCCGAGCTCCTCGACCATGCGGCGCGACGAAGTAATCATGCGGCGCGCCGCGTCGGTGCGCCCGCGCAGCGCTTCGAGCACCGCCTGGCAGCGCAAGGCCACCGCCTCGACCGCGGGCGCCCCCTGCGTGATGCGCAGCACGCGCACCACGTCGAGGCAGCGCCCGCTGGCGCGCGTCACCGGGCTTGGTCCCCACAGCGCCGCCACGGGTGCGCCGGCAAGTACGGCGTTGGCGCGGCGCCGGTCGCCGCCGCGTCGTGCTGCCGCGAGGGCGCGGTCAAGCGCGGCTTCGCACGCACCGATCTTGCCGAGGCGCGCCAGGGCGAGCGCGTGGACCGAATGCGCCTTGGCCTCGCCGGCGGCGTCGCCCGCCGCCGCCAGCGCCTCGGCAGCGTCCGCCAGCGCCTCGGCAGTGCCGTGCAGGGCCTGCGGGTCGGTGAGCACCGCGAGCTGTCCGGCGAAGCAGGTGTGCCACGCGCGCCAGCGACTCGAATTACCGCTGAAGCGTTCGAGTTCCTCCAGTGCGCGACCAACCGGGCCAACATCGCCAGCAGCCAGCAGCGCCTCGCACCAGTCGAGGGCCAGGTCGGCGCGCCCCGGGTCGTCACCGTCGAGCCGCGCGAGCGCACGCCCGAGCAAGCTTGCCGCCGGCGCCAGATCGTCGCGTGCCAGCGCCCGCCGGCCAGCGGCTGCGAGGTAGCGCGCCGCGCGCTCGCCTACAGCCCGCCCGGTCTCGTCCACTGGCCCGAGTTCCTGCAGGTGTCGATGCGCCTGCTCGAGATGCCAGCCGATCATTTCGTCGTGCTCGCCCGTCTCGGCGACCCGCGTCTCGATCCAGCCGGCGAAGCGACCGTGAAACTCTGCGCGCGTGCCCTTCAGTAGGCGGCGATATGCCGCGTCGCGGATCAGCGCGTGATGGAAGCGCAGGGCGGGCTCCCCTAGGAACCATCCGGCATCGGGCTCGATGAGCTCGCTGCGCCGCAGCGATTCGAGCCGTGCATCGACGCCGGCGCGCAATTCCGGCGGCAACAGGTGCACCACTGCAGCGTGCGAGAATTGCCTGCCGATGACCGCGGCACGCTCCAGCACCGCTCGCTCCTCAGGCCGCAGCCGCTCGATGCGCGCCGCCAGCAGCGCCTGAATGGTCGGCGGCACCTCAATCTCTGCCAGGTCGACGGCCGCGACCCAGCGATCTGCCTCGCGTCGCAGCACGCCATCCTCGACGAGCATGCGGACCAGCTCGCTGAGGAACAGCGGGTTCCCCTCACTGGTTGCGAGAACACGTCCTGCAACCGCGGCGGGCAGTTCACTGGCGCCGATCACGGTGGCCGCGAGGCGAGTCGCCGCACCGGCGTCGAGGCCCGTGAGCGTAACCACGGCGTGCACAACACCGCCGGCCACCGCCAACGACGCGCGCACCTCACGCAGCTCTGGACGCGCCGCGGCGAGCACGAGCAGCCGCACGCCGGCACCCCACTGCACCAGGTGCTCGGTCAGGTCGAGTAGCAGCGGTTCGGCCCAATGGAGGTCGTCGATCACCAGCACGACCGGTTGGATGGCTGCGAGGGCCGCGAAGAAGCGCCGGACCACGAAGAAGGTTTCTTCGGCGGTGGCCGGCGCGCCGGCGAGCAGTGCACTGATCCCTTCAGCGATGCGTGGGCGGTCCGTCTCGCCGGGTTGGAGGGCCGCTTCGATCGCCGTCCGCAGTGCCTCGCCACTGGCGCCGTCGTCGATGTGCAGGAAATTCCGCAACGCCTCCGCCAACGGGGCGAACGTGGTGCCCGCCGCCGCATCGCAGCGCGCCGTGAGTATCGTCGTGCCGGGTGCGACGCGGCGGGTGAACTCCGCCATCAGGCGCGACTTGCCGAGCCCCGGCGAACCGACAATCACGGCGAGATGAGCGCGGCACTCGGCCAGCGCCGCGTCGTAGGCCGCCACGACCCGCCGCAGCTCGCCGTCGCGTCCGATGAACGGGGTCGCTGTCGTCCCCGCCGGTCGGTCGAGCGACACCACACGATACGCCGTCACTGTCTCGGAGCGTCCCTTCAGGCTGAGCGCGCCCAGCGGCGCCAGCGTGACCAGCTCGCTCACCAGCCGGCGCGTTGACTCACCGATCAGCACATCGCCGGCGCCGGCCTCCTGTTGCAGACGCGCCGCGATATTGACCGGATCACCGACGAAGTCGTGCTGATCGGCGCTCACCACGACCTCGCCGGTATTGACGGCGACACGCACTGAGAGCGGGGTGTCAGGCGTCGGGTGCCGGGGGTCAGGGCCTAACACCTGAGACCCGAGACGCGACACCTGCTCAACAACCGCCACGGCAGCGCGCACGGCGCGGATCGCATCGTCCTCCGCGACGCGGGGGACGCCGAACGCGGCCATCACCCCGTCGCCGAGCAACTTCACGACAGTGCCACCGTGCTCTTCCACCACGGCGTGCAGGGTCCGGTAGTACCGATCCATCAGGCGGCGAGTACTTTCCGCGTCGAGGCGTTCGTGCAGCGACGTCGAGCCGACGAGGTCGGCAAACACGATGCTGACGACCTTGCGCGCCACGGCTTCGTCGGCGGGTCGGGCGCCGAGCGCGGCGCCGCACCCGTCGCAGAACCGCGCGTCTGCTTCGGTGTCGGCGCCACACGCCGGACAGTGCGCGGCGAGCGGCTTGCCACAGCCGCCGCAGAACCGTGCACCGGCTCGATTTACTCTGCCGCAGCTCGAGCAGTCCATCGCGACTCCATCAGCGCCGACCGATCACCAGTCGATATGTCACCGGCAAAGACGAGCCGTCAAGCATCCGGGGAAGCCCAGCTCCAGGAGATACCCGCCGATCCCTTGGACATCGGATACGAAGGCGTCAGGCTGACTGGGGATGCACTTCCCTTGGAGTACGTGTCGGTGGCAGGCACATGGCTGAGGCGAGCGATCAGAGGCTGCTCGCGGCGGTACGCGGCGACGACAAGGAGCGCTCGAATTGCCGCTGCTGCGCAGTCAAGCGGGGTGTATCGTATCGAGATCAACATGCGCGGCGACCGGGGGACGATGCCAGCGACGTGCCGCGGGAACGTGGAGTCACAGCCTCAGCGTCGCCTTGGCGTTACTCAGCGGCTTGACGGTGACCGTCCTGCTGCTCGCGATAGGGATCGGCTCATGCCCGCGGCGGGATCCTCGCCGCGGTGGCCTCCGCGAACCGCTTTTCCACCAGCGGCCAATTGACGTTGCCAAAGAAAGCATCGATGTACGACGCACGACCACCGGCGCCGTAATCGACCATGTAGGCATGCTCCCAGACGTCCATGACGAGGATGGGTACGAAACCAGCAACGTGGCCGTCTTCGTGGAGTTCGACGAAATGATTGTTGAGCGCCCCGGTCATCGGATCCAGACACAGCAGCGCCCAGCCCACGGAGCGGGTCGTGCCGGCAGCGACGAAGTCTTCCTTGAACGCCGCGAAGCTGCCGAACTGTCCGGTGAGCGCCTTCTTCAGCGCACTGGTGCCGCCGAGTTCCGGCACTTCGGCCCGGAGGTTCGCAAAGTACAACTCGTGGAGCACCATGCCGTTAAACTCGAAGCCCAGACGCCGGCGACGGTCGGCATAGAGCGCGCTTCCGCCCTTGCCGTTCTTGCGCAGGCTCTCCAGCTCGGCGCGCAGCGTATTGACCTGTGCGACGTAGCCTTCATACAGCCGCCAGTGCTGCGCAATCTGCGCCTCGGAAATACCGCTCAACCCGCTCGGTATGAGCGTGACATTGACTTCGTAGGCCATTGCGTTTCCTCCTTTCGATTCGTGTTTCCAACAGGTGGCTCAGGCGGCTGACAGCACTTCCACTTCCACCGCCGTGCCGCGCTGTGACAGCGCGCGCAGCCAGCGTGTGGCGTGGTGCACGAACGCCGCTTCATCGTCAGCGTCGATCTCGACACGCAGATGCACCGGACCATCCTCACGGCTAGTCTGGCGCACGTGCTGACGAAGAGTCTGCAGGTTGTACCCGTTGACCTCTGCAATGAAGTGCATCGCGTCCCTGCTCGATCGAATCACTGCGTGCAGCATGACATCTCCTCCAAGGCCGAACGTTTGGCGATACCGGGCGCAGCGCCGTCCGTCAGGGCGTTCGGAGCTACTCACACTCGACGGCGTCTGCTGGGCCCAACCGAAGGGACCGCAACAGTCCGGCTATGAAGAGGGGCTGGAGTCTGCTGTGCGCGGCAGCTTCAGTCGGCGCACCGTGATTGACCCGAGCGCTGTGCGTCGCGCGCTCAAGACCATCGCGACAATGCTCAAGAGCAGGGCAATGGATGCGGCCGAGACGTATTGATTGGCGGGCGCGCCGCTACGAACGGGGAGCCGCTGGTCATCGACGCTGGAATCCGAGATCTCGGAGGGCGGGATCCGTTGGTGCACGCCCGAGCGGCCCGTGCGCTGACTGTGCAGACGGTGCAACGGCCGAAACGTGCCGAACAGCACCGCGCCGATGATGAATACCGCAGCGCTCAGCCACACCCGCAAGGGCTGGACGGGGATTGTCCGCATGTTCCTTCTGACGACTCGCTGGCGTCGGTATTCGATCCTTTCGCGCCGAGCACGTGTGCTGTCCCGTCGACACCGCTGCGGGAGTCCGCACCGCAATCGACACGAACGGCTCCGCCAACCAGACGCGATCGCGGTGCGTTGGGCGCGCGCTTACGCGTTGACGGTATACACCGTTTCCGGTCGCGCAAAGCCCTTCAACATGACCGGTTCGAGCTGCGTGAATCGTTGTGCGCCGCCGTTCTCGACGATCAACCCGACAGTGCGTTGGTCGGCGAGAATCTGTCCCGCTTCGGCCAGCGCGCACAGCCGGGCAGCAAGGTTCACCGGGGGGCCCACGGCCGCGTACTCCAAGCGTCTCTCACCGCCGAGCGCTCCGACGGTGACGTAGCCGCTGGCCACGCCCACCCCGAGTCCGAGGTCGATCCCCAGGTTGCGCCAGCGACCGAGCACCTGCGCGCCGCGCGTTTGCATGGTCAGCGCCATGGTGACGGCACGCTCGGCGTGGTCGGCGTACGCAATCGGCGCGCCGACGAGGGCAAGGATGCCGTCGCCGGCGAAATCCTTGATCGTCCCGCCGCATTCGCTCACCGCGCCACCGATGCTGTCGTAGTACTGCTGCAAGAGTTGCATGACTTCTTCGGGGGCGGCGGTCTGCGAAAAAGCGGTGAACCCGCGCAGGTCGCAGGCCACCACCGAGAGCTGCACACGGTGCTGCTGCGTGGCGTTCACCAAGCCTCGCTCACGGACCAGCCGCGCCACCTGCGGTGACAGAAAGCGCTCGAGAAACTGTCCGCGTTGGCCCTGCACGACGTGATAGCGCACGGCGCCGATCAGAAAAACCATCTCACCGACCGCCGTCGTAATCGGGACCCACGGGTCCTTCAGAAAGAGCCCCGACATCAAAAGCGGAGCGGCAAACAGCAGCGCCCGCAACCGGACGCGCTCCGCGTGGTCGGCGTCGGCGCGCACGAGTTGGGCAACCGACACCGCTGCGAGGACCGCCGAAAGGTAGAGTGGTACGGCGAAAGCATAGTATGCCGGCCGCGAGAGCTGCGCGCCAATGAACGCCTGCTCACGAAGGTCGGGGCGAACGATGCCGAGCACACCGTGAAGAGCTGCGAGCCCCTGCGCCACCCGCAGCAGTCGCGCGCTCGGCGGCCCGTGGCGATCGTGCGCGGCTTCTGTCCGACGCACGCGGATCAACCACTCGAATGCCGCCACAAAGCTGGCAGCGGACGCGATGGGAAAGAGGCGCCCAGCGATGCGCGGATCGTAGGCCAGCCAACCGGAGCGCACCGCCGCACTGAGCAAGCCGATGAGGCCCTGGCAACTAAAGAAGGCCGCCAGGGCGCGGCTGGTCGGCGACTGCGGGTCGGCGCTGACGAACGCCAGCCCCATGCCCAAGGCAACCAGCCCTACGACGACGTAGGCCGTGTCGATCATGACTGACGAGCGACGATATCACCACAGGCCGCAGCCTGGGAAGGCGGGGACGCCGAGTCCTCTCGGATCAAATCCTGACGCTGTCAACCCGCTGCCAGCGCGGCGTCCACGGGGCGGAACTGCTCCGTGTAGAGCTGGCGGTAGACGCCACTGCGGCCCAGCAGCTCGGCATGGCGGCCGATCTCGCAGATCGTCCCGGCTTCGAGCACCACGATGCGATCCGCGTTCATCACCGTCGACAAGCGATGCGCGATGATGAACGTGGTGCGGCCACGCATCAGCCGGCGCAGGGCGTCGTGAATCAGGTTTTCCGACTCGGAGTCGAGGGCCGCCGTCGCTTCATCGAGGATGAGGATCGGCGGATTCTTCAGGAAGGTGCGCGCGATGGCCACGCGCTGGCGTTGCCCGCCGGACAACCGCAGCCCGCGCTCGCCGACGAGCGTCTGATAGCTCTCCGGCAGTTGGCGGATGAACTCGTCCGCGTTGGCCGCCACCGCCGCAGCCCGCAACTCCGTCTCAGTGGCATCGGGCCTGCCGTAGAGCAGATTCTCTTCGAGCGAGCCGCTGAACAGCACCGGATCCTGCGGGACAATGCCGATCTGATCGCGCAGCGACGCCAGTGTCACCTGGCGCACGTCGACGCCGTCGATACTCACCGCGCCGTCACTGACGTCGTAGAAGCGCGGGATGAGCGAAACGAGCGTCGACTTGCCGGCGCCGCTGCGCCCGACGATCGCGACCGTCTCACCCGGGAGGACATCCAAGGTGATGTCATGCAAGACCGGGTGTCCATTGCGGCGCGTGGCGTACGTGAAGCTCACGCGTCCGAAGCTCACCCGCCCGCGGACGCGCGTCAGCGGCAGAGCGTGCGGCGCTTCCACCACCTCTGGGCGGATGTCGAAGAATTCGAAGATCCGGTCCATGGCTGCCAGCGAGTTGCTCACCACGACGCTCAGTTCGCTGAAGCGTTGCAGTGGCAGGTACAGACTGCCGAGATAGGCGTAGAAGGCGATCATCGTTCCGACGGTCAGCGAGCCGTACAGAATCATCGTGCTCGCCACCCACACGACTACCAGCGGCGCCACACTTGTCAGTACTGTCGTCGCCGCTTGGTTCGCCGACGACAGCGCCACGTTGCGCAGCGTCAGGTCGAGCAGTGTCTGGCTGCTGGCGTAGAACCGTTTGGCCTCGTGCTCCTCCCGTCCGAACGCCTTGACCACCGCGGCGCCGGCAATTTTTTCCTGCAGCTCGCCCGAGAAATCCTCGATCATCTCCTGCACCGACTGGCTGGCCGCCTTGATGCGCGGGCTGAAGTAGCGGATCAGCCCGACGTAGAAGGGAATCACGGCGAGCGCCACCCACGCCAGCCGGTGCTCGAGCACGAACAGGATCCACACGACGAACCCGAGTGCGGCGCTGTCCATCCACACGTTGGTCAATGCCGAGCCCACGAAGTTCTGCGCCAGTTGGATATCGCTGACGAAGCGCGCCACGATGCTGCCGGAGCGCCGCGCATCGAAAAACGAGTGCGACATGCCCTGGATGTGCTGGTAGAGCGCGTAGCGCAGGTCGAAAATCAAGCGGTGCCCCGCCTGTCCGGCCCAATAGCTGCGATAGAAGGTGGCGACGCCGAGAAGCAGATACAAGACGAGCATCGACACCCCGACCACCATCAGGCGCCCGTGCGCCCCGTTGCCCAGCCACGGCGCGACTTGCAAAACACTTCCGCACCATTGCTCCAGCAAGCGATTGGTGGATTCGTGCACGGCATGCGGGTCGCGCGCCAGGACGACGTCGGTGAGGTATTTCAGTGTCAGCGGGAAGGCCAGCGGAACGACAAACTTGAGCACACCCGTGAGCGCGGCACCGGCGATGTACCAGCGGTGCGGCGCAACGTAGCTCAGAAAGCGAAGCAGCGGGCGTCGCCGCGCTCCTGCTTCGGACGCAACGCGATGCATGTTCCAATTTGATAGCAAGGAACGCTGCCAGGGGACAGGCCCAAGGTGACCGCGGCAACGGCCGCGTTGAAAAAGGAGGGACGAGCGTGTAACCCTGCCGGAGCGACCGCCGCTGCGCGGGGAAAGAGATACCGATGCATTCCGGAACCCTGAGAACGCCTTTCAATTGGACACGGGCCACCGTGGGACTCATCCTCATCGCACTCGCCGTCTTCCCCGCGGCAGTGCACGCCGCGCCGTGCAAAGGCACAACGCGTCTACAGCTCCGTTGGTCTCAGAGCGCGGGCGCCGCGTTGCTATCCCTCTCGGCGACGCAGTGCGATCGCCCTCCCAGCTGCACGGAACCTGGAACACGCAGCGCCGGTACGATGTTCACCAAGTCGCCGATTGCCATCACGATCAAGGACGCGTCGGGCCGCTCGCTGTCTGCGGCGGTGGACGCTGGTGCCGCGGAATGCGGCGGACGCTGCGAACGCGTCAACCGTGGCGGTTGCTTGGGCGGTGCCGACATCCACCGCGTCGCCGGCAGCTTCGTGCGCTATGTCGTCAACACGCTCGGACAAACGACCGTCGTCGCCAACAAGCTGAAGCTCCCCACCGCAGAACGACCGAATCTCGTGGCGCCGATCGTCCTCACGATCACGGATGCCACCGGGTATGCAGTCACGGTGGAGCTGCATAAGTGTCGCGTGCGCGAGTCAGGCAGCGGTGCGGTCGTCACCTGCTCGTGAACGGGTCGGCGTTTGGGGGGTGCCCGACGCGGAGCCCCGTCGCGACCGTGCGACAATCAGCAGGATGCCGGCTGCGACGACTACGACCCACGCGAAGACATCACCGTAGCGTGTGTAGAACGTCGTGATCCCCATGCGCGGAACCGTGGCGCTGACCACCTCGGCGGTGAACAGGCCTCCTTCGCCAACCACCCGGCCGGTGGCGTCGATGACGCTGGTGACGCCCGAGTTTGATCCGCGCAGCAGGTAACGGCGGTTCTCAATCGCACGCCACAGTGCCAGCGCCTGGTGCTGGTACGGTGCCGCGGTGTTGCCGTACCAGGCGTCATTGAGAATGTTCAGCAACACTTCTGCTCCCGCCTGTGTTGCCTGCCGTGACATGCTGGCCAGGAGGTCTTCGTAACAGATCAACTGCCCCACCTTGAGCTTGGCGCCGACGTCGAACACCGAGGCGGTCGTCCCGGCGGTGAAGCCACCGGTTTCCGGACTGAGCGACTTGATGAAGGGAAACAGCGTGGCGAAGGGGAGATACTCGCCGAACGGCATGAGGATGCGCTTGTCGTAGCGGCCGAGGACCACGCCGTTCGGCGCAACGACGAAGGCGCTGTTGAACTCCTCCGCCTCCTGCGGTCCCAACAAGCGAAAGGCCAAGCCGCCGAAGATGAGGTGCGTGCGCAGATCCTCGAACGGGTTCTCTTTGCCGTCGAGTCGGCTGGTGTCCGCTTGCACCCAATGCTGGCTGACGGTCTCGGGCCAGACGATCAAATCCGTTCCGTCCTGCTCTGGCTCCGACAACTCCTGGTACTTGTCGAGGTTGACGTCGAAGTAGCGCACATCGCCCTTCTCTTTGATGCCAACGTTGCCTTGCACGAGCGCCACACGCGCCGTGGGTGCATTGGCGGCCGCGCGTTCGACGACGGGTAGACGCCACGCACCGTAGGCGACGAGCGCCAGGGCTGCGGTGGCGGCGGCAAGGAGGGGGCCGATACGGCGGTGCGCGATCCGTTCGGCGAGCGCGGCGGACACCCACACCATCACGAAGCTCAGCCCGAACGGACCGGTGAGGTCGCCGATCTGCAGCAACACCGGCACGTGCAGCTGGCAGTTCGCCATGCGCCACGGGAACAAGTTCGGAAACAAGAACTCCAGGCTCACCCACAGCAGCGGCGCTGCCAGCGCCAGCGCCCCCGGCCCGCTGCGCTGCCACGCCAGCGCGAAGAGCACGAACTGGCTGGCCGTGAAGACGGTCAGGCACGCGTAGAAAAAGATCGCGACCGGATATGAAAAGCCGCCAAAGACGTGGATGGTGTAGACCAGCCAGTAAAAGGCCGGCAGGTTGGTCGTAATCCCGGCGACGAAGCCAAGGCGAGCCGCAGCGCGCGGCGTCGGCGCTTGCGCCAGCGACCAGAGCAGGGGCACGAAGGCAACCCACGCCAGCGGCCAAAGCTGGAAGCGTAGGAAGCAGGCGGCGATCAGTACCCCGCTGGCCGCCGCGGCAAGTGCGTAGGGGCGTGGGAGCGTGAGAGCGTGGGAGCGGAGAAGAGCGGCCCGCGGTGCGCCAGCATCACACGGCTCGCGTGGCTTCACAGCCACGCTCTCACGCCCCAACGCTTTCACCCTCCCACGCCCAGTTAGCGGACCTTCAAATTGTTCGCTTGCGGACCCTTCTCGCCTTTGGTCACCTGGAACTCCACCTCGTCGCCTTCACGCAGATCGTCGAACTGCACCTTGGGCGCGAGTCGTGAGCGATGAAAGAACACGTCATCGCTGTTGTCATCGGGAACGATGAACCCAAAGCCTTTGTCTCTGACGATCTTCTTGATCGTGCCGTACATACCTGTCCTCCTTGCGGTGCGTTGTGCCGTCGGAAAGGGGTCACACGTGCGCCGGGCGGCGGCCGCGCCCGCGGCTCATGTGCGGGCGGCCAGAGGGGCGCGCTGAACCCGCGGCCGACCCGTGGGCGTGATGATGCCGTTCGTGATGCGGTGGTTTCGGATGTACGAGGAGCTCGTCGCGCACTTCCTCGACGGGGATCTTGAACCCCGTGAGTTGCTCGATCCCCTCAAGCGCCTCGACGAATTCCTCGCAGGCCAGGCTGACGGCGGTGCCTGATGCGCCGGCACGCGCCGTCCGGCCGACGCGATGGACGTAGTTCTCCGGATCTTGCGGCACGTCGTAGTTGATGACGTGGCTGACGTCCTCGATGTGCAAGCCGCGCGACGCCACGTCGGTGGCGATGAGAATCGGCAGCTCGCCGGATTTGAAATCGCGCACCAGCCGCAGGCGCACCCGCTGATGCAAATCCCCGGTGATGGCGCGCGCCGGGACGCCGTTGTCGCTGAGGCGCCGCTCGAGCCATTCTGCGGTGCGCTTGGTGTTGACGAAGATCATTGTCCGCGGCGGCTGTTCGCGCTGCAGGATGCCCAGGAGCAGCGGCAGCTTCTCGTGCTTGCCGACGTGGTAGAGGCGGTGTGTAACGTTCTCGGCGGTCAACTGCTCCGGAGTCACCGCCACCTTGAGCGCATCGTTCATGTGCTCGTACGCCAACTCCATGACCTCGTACGACAGCGTCGCCGAGAACAGCATCGACTGGCGCTTGTGGTAGGGCGGCAGGCGCCGCAGCAGGAAGCGCAGATCGGCGATGAACCCCATGTCGAACATGCGGTCGGCCTCGTCGATCACCAGCACCTCGACGCGCCGCAGCGTGTAGACGTGTTGCTTGAAGTAGTCGATGAGCCGTCCGGGCGTGCCGATCAGGATGTCACAGCCGCCTCGGAGCAGCTCCCGCTGCTTGTGGTAGTCGATGCCTCCGTAGACCGCCTGCATCGTGAGGCCGGTGAAGCGGCCCAGCTGCTCAGCGTCGTGCAGGATCTGTGCGACCAGCTCGCGCGTCGGGGCAATCACCAGGGCGCGTGGCGCCGGCTCGGGCAGCGACGGTGCGCGATGACGGAGCAAGCGAGTGAAGATGGTGATGAGGAACGCGGCGGTCTTCCCCGTACCGGTCTGCGCCTGTCCGGCGACGTCTTTGCCGGCAAGCGCCAACGGCAGCACGTGCTGCTGGATCGGCGTGCAGGTCGTGAAGCCGACGGCGTCGATGCCCTGTTGCACCGCATCTGGCAGCGCCAAGGAACGAAAGTCGACGCACACAGGGGTAGCGGAAGAACGGGCCAGCTCGGAGGGGTTGTTCACTGGCGCGCAAGTGTAGCGCGCTGGGATGATACGGACAAGCACCTGCAATGCTCTTGCCGCCCTGGGGCGTGCCTCGATACGGCGCCCAGAGGAGGCGCCTACTCGGCAGGAGCGAGTTTGAATCGCCAGTGAGAAGCGCTCCATCGGGTTCCTCATCGAGGGGACGAAGCGGACCTTTGACGGAGCGCCCCAGGGGTCAACGCACGGTGCGCATGGTGCTGAGCATCTCGTCGGGGCCCACGTAGCCGACCAGGCGGCGCACCTCCGCCCCACTGCTGTCGAAGAAAATCACCGTCGGCACCCCGCGCACCTCGTAGCGGTCGACCAGGTCGCTGACTTCTTCGCCTTCGTGCGTGATGTCCGCCTTGAACATCTCGAAGCGCCCGGCCTCGCTGCGCACTGCCGGGTCGGTGTAGGTCGTGCGGTCCATCTCGTGGCACGGGATGCACCACTCGGCCATGAAGTCGACGAGCGCCGGCCGTGTCGCTTGCTTCGCGGCTTCGACGCTGCGCAGGTCGAACGGTTGCCAGCGGATCGTGCTCTCCGCCGCTTGGGGTAACGCTGCCCACACGGCAATGAGCAGCGCGGCAATGCCCGTAACCCGCTTCACGGAGCCGAAGTAGCGTAGCCCGCGGCCCGAGGGGTCGATGAACCCCAGGTAGATTCCCCCGATCGCAACCAGCACCGGCACCAGCAGGCGTCCCACCGTCTCCGGCAGCAGCGGCGCCACGAAGTAGCCAGCCAACCCGAGCAACATCACGCCGAAGAAACGCTCGACCCACACCAACCACTCGCCGGAACGCGGCAATGCCTTGATCGATCCAGCCACCAGCGCCAACGCCAGGTATGGCAGCCCCATCCCCAGCCCCAGCGCCGAGAAGAGCTGCAACCCGAGCGATGTGTTCTGCTGGCTACCGACGAAGAGCACCAGCCCCAGCGCTACCGGTCCGATGCATGGCGCTGCCACGATGCCCATCGTCAGGCCCATGAACAGCGCCCCGACGGCACCGTGCGTCGATCGGCTGATGCCGCGCATCAACCACGGCGGCGGTTGCAGCTGGTACAGACCGAAACAGCTCAACGCCAGTACCACGAGCACCGCGGCGATGAACAACACGACTGCCGGCCTCTGTAGGGCGGCGCCGAAGATGCCGCCGGACAGGGCGGCGACGACACCGACGATGGAGAACGTGATGGTGATGCCGAGGACATAGAGCACCGCGAAGCCTGCAACATGCAGACGATGATGGTGTCCCTGCGTCCCGAAGTACGCCACGGTCACCGAGATCAGCGGGTAGACGCACGGCGTGAGGTTGAGTCCCAATCCGAGCAGCATGACCAACAGCAACGTAGCCACCAGGCCGCGCTCGCGGATCCACCCACCCACGTCGAGCGCGGCCGCTCCGGATCGCGGGGCCTGATCGTCCGCTGCCGGCGCCGCCTCTGCGGCAACTGGGACCAGGAGTTCGGCGGTCGTTGTCGTGGGCGGCAGGCACGTGGAATCGTTGCACGCCTGATAGCGCATCACCGCCTCGACGCGGACCCGCGTGCCGGGAAAGTCCGCCGGCACGTTGAGCGCGGTCGTGATCCCGACCTTGCCCTCGTACACCAGCAGTTGTTTGTCTGGAGCAAACGCAAACGTCTTCCGGTCCGGGCGCGGGTAGTTGAGCGTGTCGGTCGAGATGCCGGGCGGCAGGGTGAGCTTCACATCGGTCGGGACGAGAAAGGTGTCTTCGGGCTTGTGACCGTTGATGTGCCAGCCACGTTCGATCTCGGCGAAGATCTCCAACCCGGTCTGCCCGCCACGCACCGCTTCGGGACGATCGATCTCCAGACGGAGGGTCACCTTGCCGTCGGCACGCG
Organism: Candidatus Margulisiibacteriota bacterium; assembly: GCA_035541735.1. Lineage (GTDB taxonomy): Bacteria > Desulfobacterota > Binatia > HRBIN30 > HRBIN30 > DATKMS01. The sequence continues at coordinate 22,982 of DATKMS010000330.1, read as the reverse complement.
CTACCGCGGCGCCTCCCAGCAGCAGCACCGTACAGACGGCGGCCACGAGTCTCATCGCGGGCATGGACGCAGGCTCTCTCTTCGCATCGTCTTGACAGGAAACGTGGACGGCGGGTTGCGCGCCGCCGTCGACGACCGCAGATGCAAGCACACCAGAGGGGTGCTTGCAAATCTCCCGTACGACAGATAACCGAGCGCGAACCGTACGGGTGTCGGATGTTGGGGGCGCGCTACACAGTCTTCGTCTCAGCGTTGTCGCTGCTGAGTTCCATTGTCGTGAGCGCCCCAAAGCCGAGTGCGGCGTATTCCCTCCTGCCGCTGGTGACCGAAGAGGCGCAGACGTTGCCCAGCGGTTGGATCGAGGGCACGCTCGCCATCAACTATTTTCGCAACGGCCGCTACCCGGGGTTTACGCCGTCCGGCATCATCCGCTCGCAAACGCTGCTCGCTCTGCCGCAGGTCGCCTTCCACATCGGCGTCGGCAATTGGGCCGAGTTCCAAGCGAGCTACGAAATGCTTTATCTCGACGAGACCGCATTCGACGGCGACACCAACCACCAGTACGGCGGCGGTGACGCGCGCATCTTCACCAAACTCTGGTTCGCCCGCGAGCGCGGCTGGCTTCCGGCGATCGGCATGCGATTCGGCACGAAGCTGCCCAACGCCACGCGTGGCAGCGGGCTCGGTACCGACGACACCGACTTCGCTGCCGCGGCGCTGCTCTCGAAAACCCTCGGCCCACTCACGGCGAACGTGAATATGGGGATCTCGCTCCTCGGCAACTCGGGTCCGATCTTCGGCAACTCCTATGCCGCTGGCGGGCAAGATGACCTCTTTACTTACAGTATCGCTGTGGTTTCCAAGCCGCTGGGGGCCACGACGGAGGGCGCCGTGACGCTCAAGCTGCTGGGCGAACTTGATGGCCAGACTGGCTCCCGCGTCTTCGACAACGACTTCAACAATATCCGCGGCGGCCTGCGGCTGCAGCGCGGCGCCGGCACGCTGTTCGTCGGCGTCAGCGCCGGCTTGAGCGGCATCGCCGCGGAGATCGGCGCGAGCGCTGGCTTTACCTACACCTTTGATTCCGCCACGCTCTTCCCCGCGGAGGATTGAACGACGCTCACCCGGCACAGCCGGTGAGCGGATTGTTCACGGCCCGAGCCGGTTCGTCGACCGTCACTGCGCCATGTCCATCGGTGTCCAACGACGAACGTTGCCCGAGGGCGTGCTGCCGCGCGCGATGTTCACGCCGGTGCCCAGCTCACCGACGGTCACCGTGCCGTCGCCAGCGCAAGCGTGGGTGCGCCGAAAGTGGTCGTGGTGACTTGATAAGTGCCGCTCCCGCCCTCCACCCAATTGACGAGAACGTGCCAAGTCCCCGCGGCCGGCGCGCACCCAGTGAGCGCATTGTTCACGGCGCGGACGAGTTCGTCCACCGTGACCTCCCCAGTGCCGCTGGTGTCGAGTGACGGGCATTGATCGAGTGGCGCGGCGCCCAGGCCGATGTTCACGCTTTTGATCAGCTCGTCGATCGTCACGTCGCCGCTAACATCGCAGTCACCGGCGCAGGTGATTTCACAAAAGCCGTACGGCGCCGCCCCGATGTCGCGACAGTCGTAGTCGCTGGTCGTCGGCGGGCTCCCGGCCTTGATGAAGAGATCAAAGTCGTTGAGCCTCGGTGGGCGCAATGACGTGTCGGCGTCGGCACCGTTCAGGGCAACACGCAGGAGCTGTGTTCCCGGCGGTACCTGAAAGGTCGAACGGCCCTCGGTATGGGTCGGACGCAGCACACCCGAAGCGGCAGTGATTTGGCTGCCGGTGCTACCGGCCTGCGGCAGGGCCCCACAGGTCGTGTTGTCAAGATCCGCTCCGGCTTCCGTTTGCACCCAGACGCGATCGTTGAAGACGCTATCGTCCCAGCTCCACGAGTTCGGCAAGCACCCGGGCTCGCCGCCGGATGTCAGGCCTGCCACCTGGTCACCGCTGCCGAAATTGATGAACAGCGGTCCCCCCGAGTCGCCGTTGCAGGTATTTGAATTGCTGCCCGGCGTACCGAGCGGGCCGACGAAGTTCCAGCACACATGGGTACTGTTGGGAATGGGCGTGGTGCAGCGTGCCGTGACGACTTTGCCGGCCTGCTTCACGCCGGAGTCGCCGCTGGTATCGACGCTGATTCCGAAGCCGACGATGGTCCCCGCCGTGCCGACAGGCGGTGCCTCGGTCGTGTTGATGGGCGACGGCGCCACGCGCGACACGGGGGTTGCCAGCTTGAGGATGGCGATGTCGCTGCCCGCTCCAAACTCGTACGACGGATTGATGGTGATCGAGGCCACCGGGAAGAAGCCGGCGTGCTGCAGAAAAAACGTGAGCGTGGAGGGAGCGGCGAGGCCGGCCGCGAGGCATTCGCTAGCGGTGTTGGTCTGATCGGGACAGACGCAATGCGCCGCGGTGAGCACCGTTTGGCAACCGACCAGAACGCCGGTGCATTCAGTGGTCACGTCGGTGGGGTCCAGCGGATCATTACCAAACAGGACCGCTCCCGTTGTCGGGTACGACGGCGTCAGGACACCGTTGACAATGCGGGGCTGCGGCGTGTTCGGGGTGTCAGCGCCAGCAGCCGAACAGGGCTGCCGGTACGCGGTGAAGAACAGGACGGCGGTGAGGGCAGCGACGGGCAGCGCTGCACGGTCGGAGAGTCGGCGCGACCACCGTGCGGCGACCCAAGTCGGTGTACACATCTTCGTGTTGGATACCTGTGGCGCGCGCCGTCTGTCAATTGAGGATGTGGCATGGCTCAAGAGGCTTCACCGCGTGCGCAGCCGCTGCAATGCGCGGCGTGCTTCCTCGCGATCGTCGAAGTGGATGCGCCGATCGGCGAAGAGTTGATACGGCTCGTGGCCCTTGCCGGCGATCAGGACCAGATCGTCGGTTTGCGCCAAGCCGACGGCGGCTTCGATGGCTCGGCGGCGATCAGGTTCGGTCGTGACGCTTCCGGCGGCGGCGTCAATGGCCCGGGCGCCGGCCACGATTTCATCGATGATCTGCGACGGCGGCTCGGAGCGCGGGTTGTCAGACGTGACGATGACCAGGTCGCTCAACTGCGCCGCGATGCGACCCATCAAGGGACGCTTGCCGCGGTCGCGGTCGCCACCGCAGCCAAAGACCGTGATGATGCGCCGGGGCCGCAGGGTCCGCGCGCTGCGCAGCAAGCGTTCGAGTGCGTCAGGCTTGTGGGCGTAGTCGACCGCCACCTTGAAATCCTGGCCGCAATCGACGAGTTCGAAGCGGCCGGGCACCGGCGGCGTCGCCGCCAGGCCGCGCTGGATGTCTGCCGGAGCGAGGTGCAGCGCAACGCCAGCGGCGACGGCAGCGAGCGCATTGTGCACGTGGAACTCGCCGAGGTGCGGAATGCGTACCGGAAGGTCGCCGGCAGGCGTCCGTGCCAGGAACTGTGTGCCCCCGAGGCCGCTGTGAATGTCGTCGGCCGACACATCGGCGGCGTGCTCGACACCAAAGGTCAGCAACGCCCCGCGGTTGACCGCGACGATGTGCCCCGCGCCGGGATCGTCCCTGTTCACCACCGCCGTCGCTGCCTTGCCGCCGCTGCCCAGCTCTTCGAACAGGCGTCCCTTGGCGCGCAGGTAGTGGTGCATGTCGGGATGGAAGTTGAGGTGGTCCTGGCTGATGTTGGTGAACACGGCAACGTCGAAGGCGATGCCGCCGACGCGGCGCAGCTCCAGGGCGTGCGAGGACACCTCCATGACCACGGCCTGGAAGCCCCGGTCCACGGCCATGCGCAACAAGCGCTGCAGCTCCGGCGCCTCGGGCGTCGTCTGCGCGGCGGGCAATACGCTGTCACCGAAGCGGTACTCGATGGTGCCGAAGCGCGCCGTGCGCAGGCCGCCGGCGGTGAGCATCGATTCGATGAAGTACGTCGTCGAGGTCTTGCCGCTCGTGCCGGTGACACCGATGACGAGTAGCGCCAGCGATGGGTGGTCAAAGAAGGCACACGCCATTGCGGCGATGGCCGACCAGGCATCGGCCACACGCAGCACCGTCACACCGGGCGGTGCGACGACATCGCGCTCGACCACCACCGCCGTCGCGCCGCGCGCAACCGCAGCCGTGATGAACGCATGCCGGTCCGCTCGCACCTCGCCGCCTTGGGTGCGATAGCCGGGCAGACAGACGAAGACATCGCCGGGCGCGACGAGCCGCGAGTCGGCCACCACGGCATGCACGGGCACGTCGAGCGTACCGGCAACCAACTGAGCCGGCACGTCACGCAGCAGCTCCGACAGGCGTTTCAAGATGCAGTTACTGCGGAGCGGCGGCTGCCGGTGGCGGTGCAGCCTCCGCTGGCAGCGGCGCGGCGCGCAGCTTTTCGGCGATCGCCGGTACCGCCTTGAGCAGCATGTCCATACGCGCCTTCTCGGCGCCGATCGCTGCACTCAAGGCGCGCTCGTACTCGGTAAGCGCTGTGTCCAATTCGGCAGCCTTGTCAGGTGCGATCTCGTCCTTCTCTCCCAGGCAGGCATTCACCGCCTCGGCCAATTTTTCGAGATGCTTCTCGCCGTCTTCACCGAGCTTGGCGTTCACGCTCTCGCCCCACACGGCGTGAAACGCGTAGGTCGCCGGCACCTGGCGCCGCAAGCCGGCCGACAGCATGTAGAGCTGGTCGGCGAGGCTCTCCGGGGAGGCTACTTTGCGCCGCGTCACCAGCGCATTGAGCCGCACGAAGCGGTCGCGCAGGCGTTGCAGGCCCATCTCGTCGGCCAGAATGGTGACGGCGCGTTGGAATTCCTTCTGCGTGAGCACGGCCATGATCAATGCGATCTCTTGCCTCTGGCCCGTGCGCGTGTCAACCCTCGTCGGGGGTCGTGCTCGTGATTCGTGTTCGTGATCGATACGGCGCCACGCTGCCGCTGCTCTTGGTGATAGCGCTGCAAGCCGCAGCCGTTGCCGAGACCGCTGTGCTCCGTGTCGGCACCAGCGGTGATTACGCGCCGTTCAGCGTGCGCGCACCGGCGGGTGAGCGCAGCGGTTTCGATATCGTCGTGGCGCAGCGCTTGGCTCACGATCTCGGGCGCTCCGTCGAGTTCGTTTCCTTTCGATGGCCCGACCTCGTCGGCCAACTGCGCAGCGGGGCATTCGAGGTCGCCATGAGCGGCGTGACTGTACGTGCCGATCGCGCCCTGTTCGTCAACTTCTCGCGTCCGTATGCCGTGAGCGGCGCGGTGGCGGTGCTGCGTGCCGCCGACCGTGAGAAGTACCACAGCATCGCCGACCTCGACCGCGAAGGCGTACGCATCGCCGTGAACCGCGGCGGCCATCTGGAGCAGATCGCGCGGCAGTCCTTTGCTCATGCCCAGCTCGTGCCGCTGAGCGACAACACCGCCCTCCAGGGCGCGCTGGCGCACGCTGATGTCGATGCTGCCATCAGTGACGAGTTCGAGGTCCACACCTGGGCCGCAGCGACTTTCGTCACGCTCGGTCCGTTCACGCATGACCGCAAGGCCTACGCCGTACGGCGCGAGAGTGGCGACCTGCTTTGCGCCATGGACGATTGGCTAGCGGCACGCGAAGGCGACGGCTGGTTGAATGAACAGCGCCGTCGCTGGTTCGGCGAAACGGCGGTCCGTACACCCGAACAGGCCGGCTTCGACGCGGTGGTCGCAGCGCTCGACCTGCGCTTGCAACTGATGCCGTTGGTCGCGGCGGTGAAGCGCCGCGACCGTTTGCCGATCGAGGACCCGGCACAAGAAGCGCGCGTCTTGGAACACACGCGCAGCGCGGCCGCGGCAGCAGGCCTGCAACCCGATGCGGTGCTTGCTCTCTTCCGCATTCAAATGGATGCCGCCAAGGCGATCGAGCAGGCGTCGTCCGATGCGACTGCGCCCGCCGACCTGACGCTCGCCGATGTTCGCGCCGCCGTCGCCGCCGTGAGCGGTCAGTTGATCAGGGAGCTGGCGCGTTGCCAGCCGTGGCTGGCGGACCCGCGCCTGCACGACCAGCTCAGCACGACGATGCGTGCAGGCCTCAGCTTGCCCGCAGCGCAGCCGTTCGTGACGCCCTTGCTCGACGCGCTCTACGATGTCCGCAGAGGCTCGTGACCCTCAGCCGACGCCGGTGAAGGCGACTGTATCTCCGGGAAGCTGAATCCCTCGGCACTCGCCCCGTCGAGGGCGTGGCTGACCATCGCCGGAATATCCAGCTGGCGCTCGGCGTCGTGCGCTTCCTCAATGGTCATGCGGATCGCCGGGTGGCGCGGGACGAAGAGCTGGCAGCAATCCTGGTCGGGTTGGATGGAAATTTCGTACGTCCCGATCTGCTCCGCTTGCGCGCTGATCTCCGCCTTGTCCATCCCCACCAGGGGACGCAGCAGCGGCAGCGACGTTGCCTCCTGGATCACCGCCATGTTGGCGAGCGTCTGCGACGCGACCTGTCCGAGGCTCTCACCGGTGACCAGCGCCCGCGCTTCTACCCGGCCGGCGAGCGCCTCGGCGATGCGCATCATCATGCGGCGATAGAGCACGACACGGAACGGGCGGCGGACCGTCGCGACGATCTGCCGTTGGATCTCGCCGAACGCCACCAGATGCAGGCGCGAGTTGAGCTGATAGCGTGTCAGCAGGCGCACGAGTTCCACGACTTTGTCGCGGCTGGTGCGATCCTGATACGGTGCGCCGTGGAAGTGGACGAACTCGGCACGGCAGCCACGGCGCATCATCCGATAGGCGGCCACCGGAGAGTCGATGCCGCCCGAGATCAGGGAGAGCACCGTCCCGCCGGTGCCGACCGGCAGTCCGCCCGGCCCCGGCAGCCGCTCCAGGCCGACGAACGCCTCGCGCGGCAGCACTTCAACGTTCACCGCCAACTCGGGGTGGTTGAGATTCACAGCCGCGTGCGCGTGATCTTGGATTGCGCGGCCCACGATGCGGCTGATCTCCGGTGACGGCAACGGAAACCCCTTGTCGGCGCGCCGCGTGCGCACCGCGAAGCTGGTGAACTGCCGCCCGTCGATGGCCGCCAAAGCGGTCGCCGTGATGTCCTCGATGCGCCGTCGCGTGCGCCAGGCCAAGGAGTAGTTGGCGATGCCGAAGATGTACCGCAGGCGCCGGCTGATTGCCGTCCAGTCCGCATCCGGCTTGATGTGGATGACGATCCGTCCGGGAGCGGAGCGCACGCGTTTGACGCCGGTGCCGCGCAGCGTCGCGCCGATGTTGGTCATCAGCTGCTCGACGAAGGCGCGGCGATTGCCGCGCTTCAGCGCAACCTCGTGGTAGTGAACAACGATGCGATTCATCAGCGGCGCGGCCGGTGCGACCGCTGCGTCACGACGACTTCGGCGGTTGATACTCCATGGTGATCTGCCCCTTGTTGTCGGCGAACTGCGCCCGGCTGATCATCACCCGCAGGCCTTTGAGCTTCGGGGGCGCCTTGGCGTCCGTAAAGTCGAAGGTGTACGTCTCGTAGGGACTGTTGGCACCGGTGATTTGCGCGGGGACACCGAACTGCTTGGCGAAGTGCTCGGCCGCGGGCTTCAGCTGGTCCGGCGCCATCAGGAAGATGGCGATGCGCTTGTCGCCGCCGTGTTCGAGGGCGATCGCATCGACGCTTTGCTTGCGGTTCAACGTCGCGCCCGGAAACGGCGCGATGCCCAGCGTCGCCGGGTCGAAGATCCGCGCCACCCATTGCGCCGGCGATTCCTGCGCGGCGGCGAGGGTGGCGTAGACGAGCAGGAGGGGCACGGTGTACGCAACACGTCTGAGCATGGTTCAGGACCTCTGAATGAGTTCGATGCGGTAGCCGTTGGGATCTTCGACGAAGGCGATTTCTGTGCTGCCGTGTTTCATCGGACCGGGTTCACGCACGATCTTTACGCCCTTGGTGCGCAGCTCGGCACACTTGGCGTAGATGTCCGACACGCCGATGGCCAGATGGCCGAAGCCGTTGCCCACGTCGTAGTGGTGCGTGTCCCAGTTGTACGTCAGCTCGATGACCGTAGTGCTCGACTCGTCGCCGTAGCCGACGAAGGCAAGCGTGAAACGGCCGCCGGCGAAGTCCTGCTTGCGCAGCAGCTTCATCCCCAGGGCATCGCAGTAGAAGCGCAGCGACTCGTCGAGGTCATTCACGCGGATCATGGTGTGCAGCAACTGCATGGGTTCTCCCGGCGGTGTTCGTTATACCCGGAGCGACAATGAGGGCAACAGTCAGAGAGCTCTCTTACGCGTCGGCGGCCACGCTCTAGCAGCCCGTTGAAGAACTGGTCGCCATCGTCACCCCCGCGAAAGCGGGGGTCCAGAAGCATGCGGAAGATCTGGATTCCCGCGTTCGCGGGAATGACGGTCCAAGGCATCGGCGGACTTTTTCAACAGGCTGCTAGCCCGTCAGATCGCGCAGCCAGCGTTCCTCGAAGCCCGCCAGGTCGCCTGGATAAGTCGCTGCGAAGGCGTCGCTCAGCGTACGGTTGCTTCCGACGTTGGTGAGCAGCGCCGGAATTTTGCGCGCGCCGTACTGGTCGATGAGTGCCCGCACGGCCAGGTAGCTCTGCGCGTAGGCCACCTCGGCGCGCGCGCTGGGCAGCTGCATGAACGAGCCGCTCAGCTGCGCCAAGGTGAAGAGTTCTTGCCCGGCGATCTTCTGCTCCGCCCAGGCTTGGCGCTCGCCCTCTTCCGTCTCCTCGGCCCACACGGCAAGACCCTCATTGAGCCAAACGGGCGCGCGGCCGTTGCTGAGCGCCGTGATCAGGCTGTGCGCGTACTCGTGGCGGACGACGCGCGGCAGCTGCGTGTCGTCGGCTTGCAAGCCGCGCACCGGTAGCTTGATGCGTCCGTCGAACGCCGCGCCCGCCCAACCCGGTGTTTGCGTAATGTTGTGGAAATCCTGTTGCGTGTACAACACCACCGGGCTGCGATCGCTGGGGTAATATTCGAACTTGTTGCCGACGGTGAAGTAGGCGTCCTCCAGGGCTGCCAGCACAACCCGCACGGCACGCGTATCTTCGCTGTCCGCGAAGCTGACACGGAAATGTGCGCTTTCCGTCTGCACAAAGTCCCATTCCGCATCGACCTCGCGGCCCAGTTGCTCGACCTTCTTGTCCAGGTCCGAGTTGCGTACCCCGGCCTCCTTGGCGCGCTGCAGCAGATCGAGTGCCTGCGGACGTTGATCCAGCTTCAGGTAGGCCTCAGCCAGTGCCAGCAGCGCGTTGGGGTCGTTCGGAGCCAGCTGCAGAGAGCGTTCGAGGGTGGTGGTGGCGGCGGCGAAGTCGCCCTCGCGCAGTTGCGTGATACCGAGGGCGCGCAAGACCTCGGCGCGTTCGCCCAACTGCGCGGCAGCCTGCAACCGTGCAGCGGCCTCGTCGAGCCGCTCAGCAGCGAGATTCGCGATCCCCCAATTGAGCAGCACGGTCTGTAGATTGCGGGTCAGAACCGGATCGTCCGGCGTTTGCCGCAGGGCGCTTTGCAGGCGATCGACTGCGTCGGGAAAGTCGCGCGCTGCCGCCAGGGCAGCGGCAGCACGGCGGGGCGGCTCGGGGTCCGGTGCTTCGGGTTGGCTACCGCTGGGGGCCACCGGTTCGACCGGTGCAGCGGCCCGTGGCGGCAACGGCGGCTGACGTGGTGGCGCCTGGACACCACGCCACACGTATGCGGTAGCAGCCAACGCCGCTACGAGGAGGAGCGTAGATGGCCGAGGGGCATACGACGGCGCTGCCGGCGCCTCGGTAGGGGGTGGCAGCGCAGCGGCATGGGCGTCGCCAGCGCCGACCTGGACAAGCGCCACCTGGGCACCGCAGGCTTCCAGCGCGGCACGCAACTGCTGCGCGCGCTCGCGATCCAGTGCGGTGAAGAGCCGCAGGGGCAGATCAGGGTCACGCCCGACCTGTGTTGTCGCCAACGTCAGCGGCAGCCGGTTGAGAAACTCCTGCGTCCGCGCCCGGGCAACATCGTTGCGGTATCCCAGGAGGAGAACGTCGAACAGGGTGCCGTCCGCCATGCGGCATATAGTCTACCGATGGCGCCGTGCCAGTTCCACCGAGTTTCGGCGACCGGAAAAAGTCAGACCCGTCGCAGCCTCTCAATGCACGACCTTCGGCATGTCCGTGGCGGCCTGGATCTGGCCGAAGGCCTGCTCGTAGCGGCCGACGTTCTCCTCGATGGCTTTGAGGATGCGCTTCATGTGCTCCGGCGTGGTGATCACCCGCGCCCGCAGGTTGGCCACGGCCTGTCCCTGCGGGGTGCGCTGCGGTTGGACGAACAGGAAGTCGAGGATGAACTCCTCCTTGCGGTGACTGATCATCATCAGGTTTGAGTACACGCCGGTGGCGTTCTGCGCATCCATCTGGATGGAGATCTGCTGTTGTTGTTCCTGCGGTTGGTCTGCCATCACGCCCTCCCTGCGTAGTGTTCGCGCTCAGCACCTGTCTTCATGTCAGTTTCGCCAACCATTCGACAGTCACGCGTATGATCTCTTCCCACACGTCGCGCGCCGGACGGCGCATTGCTTTCGGCACCGCAAACGAGTGATCGCCGCCGTCGATGACGTGGAGCACGACCGGCGCACACAGGTTCGCAACCGTCCGTTGCAGCAAATCGAGTCGGCAGAGCGGGTCGCGCGTGCCGGCGACGAACAGCATCGGCACGCGAATCGCGGGCAGGTGTGCGACGCGCAACTGCTCTACTTTCCCCGGGGGATGCAGCGGGTAGCCGAGGAGGATCAGTCCTGCCACCGCCTCGCCCTGCGCCGCCAAATGCGACGCCATCCGGCCGCCCATCGACTTCCCGCCGATGACGAGGCGGCGCGGTGCGAGATGTGGATCGGCACGCACACCAGCGACGACGTGCCGATAACAGTCCTCGAGCACCGGCGCGCGATCGGGCGCGCGCCGACCGGCTTCGGTATAGGGGAAGTTGAACTTCACACTCACGTAGCCGCGCGCCGCCAAGCCTTCGTGCACCGCTGACAGAAAGGGACCGCGCATGTCGTTGCCTGCGCCATGTGCGAGGATGACGGCGGTCGGCGAGGTCGCCCGGGGCTCGGGGTGTGCCACGACGGCAGAGACGGTTGCGCCGTTGCCGATCGGGATCTGCCGCCGCTCGAGGGTCATGCGTGGAGAGTAACACGTAGGGAGACGGCGGCGCGGGTTTTACGTTTTGCGGATTGCGCTTTACGCACTCGTGGCAGGCACCGGATGCACGACGCGCAGCGCGCCCGCGCTACGTGGCGGCGCGATGCGGCAGTCGCCATCCAAGCAGCCCCCCGGCTTGACGACCAGGCTGTGCGTCTCCACCGTCCCCATCAGCCGCCCTCCCGGACCGATCTCGACGCGTTCGGCGCCGCGGATGTCGCCGCGCACCTCGCCGAGGACGACCAGCTTGAGGGCACGCACGACCCCCTCGACCACCGCATCTTCACCCACGACCAACAGATCGGTGGCACGCACTTCGCCTCGCAGACGCCCGTCGATGCGGGTCGGCACGGTAAAGCTCAGTCGCCCACTCACTGCGGTGTCGGGTCCCAGCGACGGACGCAACATCGGCACCGGTGCCACCAGATGCGCCTCGGGCACCTTGGCAGCAACCGGAATGGGCACCCCACCCTTTGTCCCTGACTTCAGCCCCACTCGATCCTTCCAGAACACCACTCTCCTCCTTCCCCCACTCGCTCAGGGTCACATCCTATGTCGGGAATATGTGACAGGACACGGCATGCTTATTCTTGCCTATTAGCAGTTTCGGCTCCTCAGTGCGACACCGGTCCTCCGCAAATTTGCAGCGCGGATGAAACGGACAGCCGGGCGGCGGATGGATCGGGCTCGGCACGTCGCCCGGCAGCAACATGCGCTCGCGCCGCGTCGTCGGGTCGGGAATCGGCACCGCCGAGAGGAGCGCTCGAGTGTACGGGTGGCGTGGGTTGCGATACAGCTCGTCGCTCTCGGCCAATTCGACGATCTTGCCGAGGTACATGATCGCCACGCGGTGGCTGATGTGTTCGACGACCCGCAGGTCGTGGGCGATGAAGATGTAGGTGAGGCCGCGCTCCTCCTGCAGGTCCTGCAGCAGGTTGACGATCTGCGCCTGAATCGACACGTCCAGCGCAGAGACCGGTTCATCGGCGACGATCAACTTGGGTTGCACAGCTAGGGCGCGTGCGATGCCGATGCGCTGCCGTTGCCCGCCACTGAACTCATGCGGGTAGCGGTCGTACGCGTCGGCCCGCAAACCGACGCGTTCCAGGAGGTCGATCACTCGTCGCCGCTTCTCAGGGCCACGGGCCAGCCCATGAATCTCCAAACCCTCACCGACGATGCTTCCTACGCGCATCCGCGGGTTCAACGAGCCGTACGGGTCCTGGAAAATGATTTGCATCTCGCGGCGCTTCCGGCGCAAGGCCCGCGGGCGGAGCGTGTCGAGCCGCTCACCGCCGACCCAGACCTCACCGCTGGTTGGCTCGAGCAAGCGCAGGATCAGGCGGCCCAGGGTGGACTTCCCACATCCCGACTCACCGACGACTCCAAGCGTCTCACCGGGCTGGACCGTCAGGTCAACCCCGTCCACCGCGCGGACTGACTCGCGCGGGCCGAACAAGCCGCCGCCCACCGGGAAGTACTTTTTCAACTGCCGGAGTTCGACCAGCGGCGTCCCGAAGAAATCGGGTGTCACCACCCCGCCTCCGACGCGCGCACGCACGCAGCCCAGTGCGCAGGGAGCAATTCACTGAGATCGGGATCGATGGCCGTGCAGCGCGAGATGGCCCGGGTGCAGCGGTCGCGGAAGTGGCACCCGGATGGCAACCCCAACAAATCCGGCACGACACCCGGAATGGCTTCGAGGCGGCGCGTTTTCTCGGCACCGACCCGTGGGAGCGAACGCAGCAGGCCGCGGGTGTACGGATGCAGCGGGCGCGCAAAGATCGCTTCCACCGGCGCGTACTCAACGATGCGGCCGGCGTACATGATGGCCACGTGGTCGGCGCGCTCCGCGACGATCCCCAGGTCGTGTGTCACCAGGATCATCGCCATCCCCAGGCGCTGCTGCAGTCCGGCGAGCAGGTCCAGGATTTGCGCTTGGATGGTCACATCCAGCGCCGTCGTGGGTTCGTCGGCGATCAGCACGCGGGGATGACAGGACAGTGCCATGGCGATCATCACGCGTTGCCGCATACCGCCGCTCAGTTGATGCGGGTACTCGTCCACACGCCGCTCGGCTTCGGGAATCTCCACGAGTCTCAACATCTCGATTGCTTTGTCGCGCGCCGCCCGGCGGCTGAGCCCGCGGTGCAAACGTACGGCCTCAGCGATCTGATTGCCGACCGTAAAGACCGGATTGAGACAGCTCATCGGCTCCTGGAAGATCATCGCAATGGCATTGCCCCGAATCGCGCGCATCTGCGTTTCGGCAAGCGTGAGCAAGTCGCAGCCGTCGAACAGCACGCTGCCGGCGACGATGCGCGCCGTCGGGGGCGTGAGCCGGAGGACCGACAGCGCGGTCATCGTCTTGCCGCAACCGGACTCCCCCACGAGCCCAAGGGTGCGCCCGGCATCGATACTGAAACTCACGCCGTCGACGGCGCGTGCTTCTCCTTGCGGCGAGAAAAAACTGGTGCGCAGATTCCGAACTTCCAGGAGAGCCACGGCCGGTGTCTAGCAGCCTGGTCAGAAAAGCGGAAGCTCGTGTGATTGACCTGTTTCCAGTTTTCGGTTGGCTGTTTCCGGTTTTGCATTCTCTCGCCGCCGGCCCAGGGGAAATGAACAGCCGGAAGCGACAAAACCAAGACGGGAAAGCGGGAAACGATCTTGCCCAGTGCGGTTCAGGGCACGACAACCGTGGCTGGGCGCCCCCCTTCGAGGTTTGGATCGTTGCTCGATGCCGAGGGCGCTCCGGACCCGGGTACGGTGAAACGGTCGATCACCAACCCGACGACCGGCACATCGGTTCCGCGCACCATGAGATGCGCCGTGTCCGTACCCACCGACGACTGCCGCAACGCTGCCAAGGAGCTGAAGTTGATCCGGTTGAAGCACTTCACCGTCGTCGATCCGGAGAATTGCTGCTCCAGCTCATTGATGACCGCCAGCTGAATGTTGGCGCTCGACGGCGTCTGCAGTTCCAGATTCTGCGAGCACGGCACCAGGATCAGCTCGCTGTTCGACCCGGGCTTCTGCGTCAGCACCTGGAAATGCAGGCGGTCGGGGCACATCTCGTAGTCGACGCCGTCGAGAGAGAGGACACCGGTGAAATCTCCGGAGCTCAAGCGGCGGAAGGCGATCGCGCTGTAACCGACAGTCTGCGCGTCGCTGGTCGACGTGTTGGAATCCGTGACCAGGGCGCGCCCCTGCAATGCATTGTAGGAGCTCACGTCCGAGGTGCGTGGCACCACAAAGCACTTCAGTTCGCCGTCGCCGATGAAGGGCGGGGCGATGCGGCGGCCGTTGCCGGCCATGCCCGTGCCTGCGGCCCACGACAGCGGCTGGCTACCGGTCAAGCTCACGAAGAAGCCAATCTCGTTGCACGTCCCGCCTTGTACATAGAAGCACTGCACGGACACGGTTCCGCTGGTCAGGTTCATCAGCTCGATGCGCGTGTCCTGCGTGGCCGAGACGCGCACTAAGGGGTAGATGAGCAGCGCCGATGGCAGCTTTTGCGCCGGCGGCACGCCGATCACCTCGAAGCCGAGCGGGTCGGTATTCGAAATCGGAGCGCTGGGGAAGGGCGTGCCCGTCGGTGTCGGCGTACGCGTCGGGGTGGCCGTGCGCGTCGCCGTGCGTGTCGGCGTGCCCGTCGGTGTATTGGTGCCGGTTGCCGTATTGGTAGCTGTTGCCGTCGGCACCACGGGTAACAGCTTTGAGGTCCCCTGCGTCAGGTGTTGCATGTACATCGCGAGGAAGGCCGCGAGTATGCGAAAGAGCTGTGCCATGCGCCTATGGGAACACCACGGTTGCGGAGCGCCCGCCTTGGAATGAGGGTTCGTTCCCGGCAATCCCCGTCTTACCTTGGAACGCGACTTCGTCGAGCACCAACCCCAGCAACGGGCCGTTGACACCGCGGATGATCAGGTGGGCGGTATCCGTCCCGAGGTTCGCCCGCAGCAGCGCATCGGTGATTTGATTCAGCGGCGCGCGTTCGAAGCAGGTGACGCTGATCGACGTGGAGAACGGCTGCTCAAACTCGTTGATGACCAGGAACTGCACGGTGATCGTCGCGGGAACTTGCAGCAGCAGGTCCTGCGAGCACGGCACTAGTATCAGGTCACTGGTCGTGGCCGGGGTCGCGGTCGGCTGGTCGGCAACGACATCGAAGTGCAGCTTGTCAGGACACTGTGCGTAGGTGGTGCCATCGAGCGACACCACACCGGTGAAATCACCCGGGCTGAGCCGCTGGAACCCCACGGCGCCATAGGACACGGTGCGACCCGTGGAGCTATACACCGTGGCGCGCCCCTGGAGGGTGTTGTGGAACTGCACGTCCTGTTCGTCGGCAGGTGGGACCACCGCGCATTTGAGCTCTCCCTGACCGATGAACGGTGGCGCCGCACTGCGTGTCAGGACGTCGTTGAGTCCCTCGGTGGCCAGCCAGGAAAGCGGCTGATAGGGCGTCAAGGACAGGAAAAAGCCAATCTCGTTGCAGGTAGTGTCGCCGAAAACGTAGAAGCATTCGACGTCCTGTCTCTGGCCGGACAGGTTCAGCAACTCGACGCGGGTGTCGCCGCCACTCTCGTCCGCTGCAATTAGCGGGAACACCAAGAGGGCCGAGGGCAACTTTTGGGCAGGTGGGCCGGCGAGCGCGGGTCCAGACAGCACGCTGCACACCGCCAGGGTAACCAGGGGAGAGGCTGTCCGCCGCAGAAAACGCTTCATCCAACCACCGCAGAGGCGCATGGTAGATGCGTCATTCCGACAAAGCAACTGGAAAACCCGGCCAAGTGGGCAAAATGGCGACGGTGGCGGTGGCCACTGGCTGGCACCGCTGCGTCACGCCGGGCTCGACGGCAGCGCTGTGGGCCCGTCGAGCAGCAGGCGTTGCGACCGCAGCAGTGGCTCGATCCGCCGCCGCAGGCGTGGACCGTAGAAGCGCAGCGTGTTTGCAGACAGCAAACGCATGGCATAGTCGATGTCGATCTGCGGATTCTCGGTGATGCGCTTGACGCAGTCGCGCAACACGCCGTCCCAGTGTCCGTAGTCGACGGACCACCCGGCCAGCCGCTCACCGACGCTACCGAGCGCGGTCCGCAGGTAGAGCGGTGCGGGGTCGTCCGGCTCGAAGGTGGTGAACACCTGGCCGCGGGCGAAGTACTCTTCGGGATTGCGCTGCAACGTGCGATGTTCGTACAGATAGGCGTCGCGGTCGACCGCACCGTTCGACTGCGGCGGCTTGCGGCTCCGCGCCAGGCCGAACAGGTTCTTCGCCTTGCGCACCCAGCCGACCCGCGGGTTGCGGTCGCGCATGGCCTCGATCGCCAGCTGCAGGGTCGGCGGCTGATAGCGCGGATCGAAATCGCGAATACGTTTCTCCCAGTGCTCGTGCAGCGCGTGGATGAGGTCGGGGAGCCAGCCGCAGCCGGCTTCGAGGAAGCCGAAGCGCAGGCGCGGGAAGCGTTCCAGCACCCCGTCCATCACCAGCTTGGCGATCGCCATCTGCTGCTGGTTGCGATGGCCGAAGATGTGGACCAGCGCAAAGGTGTCCACCTGGTCCGCGGCGCCGCCGCAGAGATACGCCCCGGGCGTCCCGTGGATGCCGATGGCCACGTCCATCGCCTGCGCTGCTTCGTACAGCGGATAGAATCGCGCCTCCGACAGATGACGCGGCGCGCGGATTTCCGGAAACGCATCCGGCGCGTGCGGGTGCGGCACCGGGACGTTGGGCGAGATGCTTACCGCTGGCATGCCGAGTTGCTCGACGCAGCGGCGCAACTCGTTGATCGCCTCCGGCACATCCTGCAGCGGGAGGACCCCCACCGGCACCAGGCGGGTGCGGTGTGCTTCGCAGTCGTCGTGGATGTAGTCGTTGTAGGCACGGCACAGTGCGACGGCGAGGTCGACATCGATGAGGCTCGCCAGCGCCAGCGTCAGCGAGCCGTAAATGACCTGCACATCGATGCCTTCGCGGTCCATGTGCTGCAGCCGGACGCGGTTGAACAGTGCACCCATTGCCGTCTCGGCGTGGTAGGCGCGGTAGGCGCCTTTTCCAAAGCCGTCGGGTTGCGGGTACAGGCGAACGAGATCGGCCGCGCCGGTGCGCGGGTTGCGGTCGGTGATCGCCACGCGCTGTTCGCCGTACCGGTCGGTGACTACGCGCACGCGGTCGCGGTAGCGCGCCTCGACGTAGTCGAGGAACACCACCGGATTTTCGATCTTATGCGAATCGGCGTCGATGACCGGTGCGCCTCGAAACATTGGGCCGTCCCGCGAGTCTGCCTCCCTGATTACGGCAGGGGGTTGCAGGGGTCAAGGCGGTGCGATGGCATGGCGAAGAGACTGTCGATCTGGCAGGTCGACGCCCGGCAATCGCTGTGCGAGGTGCCACGTCGACTGCCGCACCTCAAGTTGATAAGGACAGAACCATGAGCGACGGGCGCGTGCACATTCGCCGCGGCCGGCGCACCGACTTCACCGCCGTCATGGCGCTGTTGGCCGCCAGCGGCGTGGCGGTGCCCGTCCCGGATCGGGCCACCCTGCGGCGCTGGCGGCAGCTGGTGGCCGACCTGGGCGGCGATCTCTACCTCGCGTTGGTTGACGACGCGGTCGTCGGTCTCGTACATGTGACCTATGCGCGGCAGCTCGCCACTCCACCCAGCGCCCGGCTCGACCAGTTGGTGGTTGCGCCCAGCGTGCGCCGCCGAGGGATCGGGTCGGCATTGCTGGCGTTCGTCGAACGGCGCGCCCGCCAGCGCGGCTGCAGGACGTTCACCTGCGTCGTGCCCGACGCGGACGCCGCGGTGCGCGCCTTTCTCGACAAGGCAGGGACGGCGGCGGACGCGCAGCGCTTCTCCAAGCCGCTGCGTGACTGAGATGCAGCAAAGGGTGACCGGCAATGGCTGAGCTGTCGAAAGCCATCGCGCGCCTGATGGAGGAACGCGAGCGCGCACAACCGCAGGCCGCAGTCACCGATCCGCCGAAGCTGCGCGATGTGCTCGAGGCGGCGCGCAGCAAGCTCGTCCCAGGGGAACGCCCGTTGGTCGAATCGTTCATCCGTCAGCTCTTCGACAAGGCCGGCTCCGATGTCCTCGACACCGGCGCCGTTCCTGAGTTGGCGGCGCTGGCGGTGACCGGTTGCCGCTTCCTCGCCGAGCGCACCCTGCAGGAGCCGCGGGTACGGGTCTTCGACCCCGACCTGACCACTCACGGTTGGGAGGCGTCATGCACGGTGGTCGAAAGCGCTATGCGCGATCGGCCATTCATCATCGACACTCTGCGCGACTGCCTGCGCGAATCGGGCTGCGGGATCCGCCGCCTGTTGCACCCGGTGCTGTCCGTCGAGCGCGACCCACGCGGCACGGTGCTGGCGATCCATGCCCCGCGCACCCTCGGCCGCAGGGAATCGTTCGTCCACATCGAGATCGACCGGGTGCCCGACCCGGAGGCGCTGACGCAACTCTTGACCGAGCGGCTCGGCGATGTGGTGCTGGCCACCGACGACTATGCCGCTATGCGCGCGCGTGGCGAGGCGCTCGCGGATGACCTGCGCGGCCGTACGCTGGCGCCCCCGTGGAACGCCGACATCGATGAGATCGCCGCTTTCCTCGACTGGCTCGGGCAGAAGAACTTCGTCTTTGTCGGCTACCGCGAGTACCAGTTCGGCGGGCACGGCACCGAGCGCACCGGTGTGCTGCGGCGCCGCTCCGGGCTGGGCATTCTGCGCAAGGAGGAACGCTCGAGCTTGGCGACCCCGCAACTGCTGCCCGAAGCGTTGCGCCGCCGCCTCAGCGAACCGCCCTTGCTGATCGTCTCCAAGACCAACGCTCTGAGCACCATCCACCGGCGGGCGCCGATGGATTACATCGGCATCAAGGAGATCGACGCCGCCGGCATCGTCGTCGGCGAGCGTCGCTTCCTGGGCCTCTTCACATCGAAGGCGTACGCCGAGGAACCGACGGCGGTGCCGCTGCTGCGCCGCAAGCTCGCCGCCATCGTCGAGGAAGAAGGCGCGATCGAAGGGGCGCATGACTATAAGGCCATCGTCACGCTGTTCAACAGCATGCCGAAGGTCGAGTTGCTGGGGACGGCGGTGAGCGATCTACGCGCCGCCATCAAGACCATTCGCGCCGCCGAAGGCACGCCCGGCAGCAGCCCCAACGCCGTGAAGGTGCTGCACCGCTCGGACGCGCTCGGCCGCGGCGTCTTCGCCCTGGTGATCCTGCCGCGCGAGCGCTTCTCCCAGGAACTCTTCCGGCGCGTCGAATCCCGCCTGGCGCAGGTGCTCGCGGCCACCGGCCTCCTCGAAGAGCGGCTGGCGTTGGATGAGAGCGATCAAGTGCGCATGCATTTCTACTTCGCAGCGCCGGCGGAGAGGGCGCGTGCGGTGCCGGCGGAAGAGCTGTGCGCCGAGGTCTCCAGCCTGCTGCGCACCTGGGATGATCGGCTGCGCGACGCGCTGCGCGAACGCTTCCCGCGCGAGCACGCACGGCTGCTGGGCGATCGTTATACCGCGGCCTTCTCCGACGAGTACAAGGCAGCTGCCGACGTCGTGCCCGCCTTGCGTGACATCGGTTGCCTGGAAGCCGTGCTGGAAACGCGCAGCCCGCAGGTCGACCTCACCAACGCGGTTGCCGCCGACCTCGGGGAGGGTGAGGCGCGCTACTCGGCCGTGAAGCTCTATCTGCCCGGCGAACGCCTGGTCTTGAGCGATTTCCTCCCGGTCCTCGAGAACCTCGGCCTGAAGGTGCTTGCCCAGGATCCGCGAGACGTCATCCTGCCGCAGCTCGGCCGCGTGCACATGCACACTTTCGTTGTGCAGGACGCCGCCGGCGTGCCGCTCGACGTCGAGGCGCTGGCCCCGCTTCTCCAACCCGCGCTTCTGGCCCTGCACGCCGAGCGTGTCGAAAGCGACCGCCTCAACGCGCTCATCATCAGCGCCGGCCTCACGTGGCAGCAGGTCGATGCGCTGCGCACCTACGTGAATCACGGCGTGCAGGTCGGTGCGGCACCCAGCCGCGCGGCGTTGGTCAACGCGCTGGTGAGCCACCCGCATTCAGCCCGGCTGCTGTGGGACTACTTCGAGGCGAAATTCGATCCGCTGCGGCCAGCCGCGCCGCGCGACCGCTTGTCGGACACCCTGCCGGCCATCGAGCAGCGCTTCCTCACCAGCCTCGATGACGTGCAAGGCGCGGTCGACGATCGGATTCTGCGGGCGCTGTTCAGTGCCGTGGCCGCGACGCTGCGCACGAACTTCTTTCGCAAGCCGCAGCAGCCCGAGGACAGCACCACGACGCGGCGGGCGCTGGCGATCAAGCTCGAGTGCGCGCGCGTCCCGCACCTGCCACGCCCACACCCCCTCTACGAGGTGTACGTCCATGCTCCGCAGGTCGAAGGGATCCATTTGCGCGGCGCGACCGTGGCGCGCGGCGGCATCCGTCTGAGCGACCGCCCCGACGACTTCCGCACCGAGATCCTGGATCTCATGGCCACGCAGATGGTCAAGAACGCGGTGATCGTCCCCGCCGGTGCGAAGGGCGGCTTCGTTCCCAAGCGGCCGCCGGGCGGCCCACCGACCGCGGGCCAGGTCGTCAGTGCGTATCGGACGTTCATCAGCACGCTGCTGGAATTGACGGACAACATCATCGATGGCCGCCTCGTCCCACCAACCGAAGTTCTCGCCTACGATGCACCCGATCCGTACCTCGTGGTGGCGGCGGACAAAGGGACCGCAACGTTCTCCGACGTGGCGAACGAGGTGGCCGCGCAGCACCGATTCTGGCTCGGCGACGCCTTCGCCTCCGGCGGCACCCACGGCTATGATCACAAGAAGGAAGGCATCACGGCGCGCGGCGCGTGGGAGTGCGTGCGGCGCCATTTCCGCGAGCTGGGACGGGACGCCGACCGCGACCCCCTGACGGTGATCGGCATCGGCGACATGAGTGGCGACGTCTTCGGCAACGGCCTCTTGCTGTCCCGCCGCATGTGCTTGCGCGCCGCCTTCAACCACCAACACATTTTTCTCGACCCGAACCCGGACGCCGCCCGCTCTTTCGCCGAGCGCGAGCGCTTGTTTCGCCACCCGCGCTCGACGTGGCTGGACTACAACCCCAGCATCGTCAGTGCAGGGGGCGGTGTCTTTCCCCGTCAGGCGAAGAAGATTGCACTCTCCGAGCCTGTGCGACGGATGCTCGGCCTGGACGTCGACAGCGCCAGCGGCGACGAAGTCGTGCGTGCCATCCTGCGCATGGACGCGGATCTGCTCTGGAACGGTGGAATCGGCACCTACGTGAAGGCCGGTGACGAGACGCACGCCGAGGTCGCTGACAGCAGCAACGACGCGGTGCGTGTCAACGGCGCCGAGCTGCGCGTGCAGGTGGCGGCGGAAGGCGGCAACCTGGGGTTCACGCAGCGCGGGCGCGTCGAGTATGCGCTGCACGGTGGCCGCATCAACACCGACGCCATCGACAACTCCGGCGGCGTCGACATGTCGGATCACGAGGTGAACCTCAAGATTACCCTGGCCCCTCTGGTCAGCAGCGGCGACCTCTCTTTCGAGGCGCGCAATCAAGTTCTCACCGACTTGACCGCAGAGGTGACCCGCCGGGTGCTCGCCCACAACCAACGTCAGGCACGCATCCTCAGCCTCGACCAGCAGCGCAGCCAAGCGCACCTCGCCGAGTTCCGCGAGCTGATGTTGCAGCTGGAAGCCGAAGGGTACCTCGACCGGCGCCTCGAAGGCCTGCCGGACCGCGATGCGCTGCGCAACCGCCGCGCCAGCTTCCTCGGCCTGACGCGGCCCGAGCTGGCGGTGCTGCTGGCGCACAGCAAGCTCGCCTTGCAGCGACGGCTGCTGGCGTCGCCGCTCCCGGACGATCCGTTCTTCGAGCGCCACCTGCGCGCCTACTTCCCGGAGGCCATCAATGTCCAGTTCGGCGGGTTCGTGCGTAGTCACCGCTTGCGCCGCGAGATCATCGCGGTTGAGACGGCCAACGAGCTGATCGATACAATGGGTGCGGCCTTCGTCAACCGCGTCGCGCGCGATACCGGCAGCGATGTCGCCGCCGTGGTTCGTGCCTGGGAAGTGGCGATGGCCGTGAGCGACGCCGCCGCTCTGTGGGCGGAGCTCGGTGACGCCGATCCGCCGCTGCCGCTCGCCGGCGAAGCGCGCTGCTGGTTTGCCTTGCAAGCCGCCATCGAGCGCGCCGCGAAGTGGATCATCGAGACGCCGCCCGCCGACGTTCCGGCCGGCGATCTCATCGCGATGCTCAAGGACCCCACTCGCGAGGTGTTGGAGCTGCTGCCGCAGGCGTTGCCACCAGCCGCGCAGCGTAGCCTCAGTGCCGCCATCGAGGCGGTGAGCGCGGACGGCACGCCGCACACACTCGCGCAGCGCATCGCGCCCCTCGACCGGCTCGCCGAGCTTTTTGAGATCGTGCACCTCGCGGCGGACGTCGACGTCAGCCGCGCCAGTGCCGCTGAGGTGTACTACCGCGTTGGCGAGG
Source organism: Candidatus Margulisiibacteriota bacterium (assembly GCA_035541735.1). Classification (GTDB taxonomy): domain Bacteria; phylum Desulfobacterota; class Binatia; order HRBIN30; family HRBIN30; genus DATKMS01. The sequence continues at coordinate 347 of DATKMS010000330.1, read as the reverse complement.
TCGTCGACCTCGACTGGGTGCGGCAGAACCTGGGCGCGTTATCTGCCGAAGGCCGCTGGGAGCGGCGCGCAGTCGAAGGACTGCACGAGGGGCTGCGGTATGCGCGGCGGCAGATCGCCCACGACGTCCTGCTCTGCCACCAAGGCGCCGGAGAGGTCGGGTTGGTTGGGCAGGTGGACGCCTGTTTACGCGAGTACGTCGACAGTCATCAGGCGCAACTGGTGAAGTTGCGCGGCTTGATCGACGACATCAAGAGCGCGCCGCAGGCGACACTGGCGGCGCTCCTGGTCGTCGTGCGCGAACTCGGACGCCTGGTCGGGCGCCCCGCCTGAAGGAGGGCGCGTGGC
>DATKMS010000329.1:0-19867 GCA_035541735.1 Candidatus Margulisiibacteriota bacterium | reverse complement strand
ATGACCCTCAACATCGTGCTGTCGGTGATGACCGGCTTCGAGGAGGACCTGCGCGACCGCATCCTCGGCTTCAATCCACAGGTGATCGTGCTCAGCTTCGGCGGCACGGTGAGCGACTACCCCACCGTCCTGCAGCGCATCGAGAAGGTTCCAGGCGTGGTTGCCGCCGCGCCCTTTGTGTACGGCCAGGTCATGCTGTCGGCGCAGCAGAACGTCACCGGCGCGGTGGTGCGCGGTGTGCTCCCCAAGGCCGATGGCGTCACCGACCTCCAACGCCATCTCAAGCAAGGCAGCGTCGAGGCACTCGGCGAGGTGCACGACGTGCCGCTCGACGACGGCAAGGCCGGTGTCGTCCAGCTCCCCGGCATCATCGTCGGCAAAGACGTCGCGCGCCAGCTGGGTTTGCTGGTCGGCGATCCGGTCAATGTCATCTCTCCGATTGCCACGCCGACCGCCGTGGGAATGGTGCCGCGCGTCAAGCGCTTCGTCGTCGTCGGCTTGTTCGATTCGGGCATGGCGGAGTACGACTCCTCGCTGGTGTACATGGACCTGGCGAATGCCCAGAAGTTCTTCGATCTGGGCGACAAGGTCACCGGCATCGAAGTGCGTGGCACCGACCTGTACCGTGCCAAGTCGATCGGCGACCACATCCGCGAGGTGCTCGGCTTCCCGTTCCGCGTGCGCGACTGGATGGAGATCAACCACAACCTGTTCTCCGCACTGCAGCTGGAAAAGACCGTCTACTTCATCGTCCTGCTCCTCATCGTGCTCGTCGCGGCATTCAACATCGTCGCCACCCTGATCATGGTGGTGATGGAGAAGCGCAAGGACATTGCGATCCTCAAGTCGATGGGTGCGACGCGGTCCGGCGTCGGCCGCATCTTCATCTTCAAGGGCATGATCATCGGCATCGTCGGCACACTGCTCGGCAACGCCGGCGGGTACGTCGCGTGCGTGCTCCTCAAACGGTATCAGTTCATCGAGTTGCCGAAGGACGTGTTCTACGTGAACACGGTGCCGGTGAAGATGTACCCCGAGTACTTCCTCATGGTCACTGGTGCGTCGCTGTTGATCTGTCTGCTGGCCACCGTCTACCCTGCGCGCCAGGCGGCACGCCTCGCGCCGGTGGATGTCATCCGGTACGAGTGAGCGCCAATGCGAATCGCCGCTTTCGGATCCGTCTGCGTGCCACGAGCTACCTGCGACGCGCCGTCTCATGACTGAGTCACTCATTCGCGCCACCGGCTTGTCGAAGGCCTACGGCGATGGGCGCCGCATCGACGTGCTGGTCGATCTCGACCTCGAGGTCGCTGCCGGCGAGACGCTGGCGATCGTCGGACAGTCCGGCGTCGGCAAGAGCACGCTGCTGCACATCCTCGGCACGCTCGACCAGCCGACCAGCGGCACCGTGCTGTTCGACGGTGTGAACATCTTCGGGCTGAGCGAGCGCGAGCAAGCCACCTTCCGCAACCGCGAGGTCGGGTTCATCTTCCAATTCCACCATCTCCTTCCGGACTTCACGGCGTTGGAAAACGTCATGATGCCAGCGCTGATCCGCGGCGTCAGCCCTGCCGAGGCCGAAGGCCGCGCGCGCGCCGTGCTCGAGCGTGTGGGCCTGAGTGAACGGCTGACCCACAAGCCCGGCGAGCTGTCCGGTGGCGAGCAGCAGCGCGTCGCCGTGGCGCGTGCGGTGGCGCTCTCGCCACGCATCATCTTGGCCGACGAGCCGACCGGTAACCTCGACCCGGCGACGGGAGCCGAGGTGCACGCCCTGCTCATGGACCTCAACCGCACGCACAACATCACGTTGGTCATCGTCACCCACAACGACGAGCTGTCGCGCCTCGTGCATCGCACCCTGCGGCTGCAGAATGGCAAGCTGCACTAGGGCCTGCGACCCCGGAGCCTGCGGCCGGTGCAGGCGTTCGCCTGCGGCTCCGCACTCCGGAGGCCTCCGGCGGACGGGTCCGCTGGACGTCCTGGTTGCTGCCCGCCTCCTACGGGCGGTCGGGGGCTGGTTTACACCCCGATACCCGTTTGCTAGGCGTAGGCGCCGGTCGATTCGGTGGGAGCAAGGGATGTGGGCGCTGCCGGTGGTCATAGTACTGGGGCTCGTGCTCCCGCTCTCAGCGAGCGCTCAAGACACTGCCGCAACTGAGACCCCGCCAGAAGCGCCGCGGCTCGACCGCGTCGTGATCACCGGCAACCGCCGCGTCGAGGAAGAGGCCATCCGCGTCCAGATCCGCTCGCAGCCCGGCACGCGCCTCAACGAGGCGACCGTCGACAGCGACGTCCGCGCCCTCTACCGCATGGGCTTTTTCGACAACATCGAGGCGCAGCTGAACGAGGAGAACGGCAAATGGGTGCTGACCTATACGGTCAGCGAACGGCCCCTCATCAGCGAGGTGCACATCGACGGCAACAAGAAGGTCAGTCGCGAGGATCTGGACGGCGCCTTCAAGATCCGCCCCAACACCATCCTTGAGCCCAACAAGGTCCGCAGCGGCATCGACGAAGCCAAGAAACTGTACGAGAAGAAGGGCTACCTCGATGCGAAGATCACGTATACGACCAAGCCGGTTGCCGACGACCAGGTCGTGCTGACGTACAAGGTCGAAGAAGGCAAGGTGGTACGCATTACCGATCTCATCTTCGAAGGCGACCGTGCCTTCAAGCCGAGCGAGCTACGCAAGGTGATGCAGACCAAGGAGGCCTGGTTCTTTTCGTTCGTGACCGGGGCCGGCAACCTGGACAACGAGGTGCTGAAGACCGACATCGAGCGACTGACCGCCTTCTACTACGATCACGGCTACATCGACGTCAAAATCGACGAGCCCGTCGTGCAGCGCGAGAAAGACGGCCTGAAGGTCACCATCAAGATTGACGAGGGCGAGCAGTACAAGGTCGGGAAGGTGGACATCGGCGGCGACCTGCTGCCCGACATGACCAAGGCGCAAGCCAAGCTCAGCCTGGCGCCCGGCGAGGTCTTTCGCACCAGCAAGCTGCGCGACGACATCAGCGCGCTCACCGAGGTCTACGGCGATGAAGGCTACGCCTTTGTGAACGTTACCCCCGATACCGCGGTCGATCAGGCGGACAAGACGGTCGACGTGACCTACAAGGTCAGCAAAGGTCCGGCGGTGACCATTGACAAGATCGACATCACCGGCAACACCAAGACGCGCGACAAGGTCATCCGGCGCGAGTTGCGTCTGCAAGAGCAGCAGCGCTTCTCGGGTTCCGCGCTGCGCAAGAGCCAAGAGCGGCTACGACGGCTCGGGTACTTCGAAGATGTCAACATCACTACCCGCAAGACCGACAGCGAGGACCGCCTCGACTTGCTGGTCGACGTCAAAGAGGCCTCGACCGGTTCATTCTCGGCGGGCGCCGGCATCTCCTCGGGTGAGAACTTCTTGTTCAACGTGCGCCTTTCGGAGATCAACCTCTTCGGGCGCGGCCAGCGCCTCGTTCTCAATGTCGACTTCGGGCAACTGCGCCGTAACTTCTCTGTAGACTTCACCGAGCCGTACTTCATGGATACCGAGCTGACCGCCGGCGTCAGCCTCTTCAAGTGGCAGCTGTTCTTCGATCAGTTCACCCGCGGCGGCACCGGCGGCAGCGTGCGCCTTCTGTATCCGTTCACGGCGTTGGGGTGGACTTCGCTCGCCGGTTACTCACTCGAGGACACGCGCCTCGGCTTGGAGTACCGCCTCGAGGAGGCGGATATCAGCGACGTCAGCACCACCGCCCCCACCGTCATCCAGACCGCGCAGGGCCACAGCCTCACCAGCGGCCTCACCCCGCGCATCTTTCGTGACACGCGCAACCATCCGTTTGATCCGACGAGCGGCTCGCTCCAAGACGTCTCCTTCGAATGGGCCGGCCTCGGGGGCGACAGCAAGTTCATCAAAGTGGAAGGGCGCGGCCGCTGGTACTATCCGTTCTACAAGAGTCCGACGTGGGGAACCTTCGTGTTTTCCTTCGGTTCCAACATCGGGTACGGGAGAGGCTACAGCGGCGAGCGCGAGCTGCCGCTCTACGAGCGCTACTTTCCCGGCGGCATCAATTCAGTCCGCGGCTTCCGCATCCTCTCGATGGGCCCCAAGAACATCGTCATCAACGCGCTCGGCCAGGGGCTCAGCCGCGACCCGATCGGCGGCAGCTCGCAGCTGATCTTCAACAACGAGATCATCTTCCCGATCGTCGAATCGCTCGGCCTCAAGGGCGTCGTATTCGTCGATGCGGGCAACGCCTTCTCGGCGTCGCAAGGGATTGATATAACCGACATGCGCGTCTCGTCCGGGGGCGGCTTCCGCTGGCTGTCGCCCATCGGGCCGTTGCGGATCGAGGTCGGCATTCCCATCAACCCACATATCGGCGATGACAAGCAAACCGTGATGTTTTCCTTTGGCGGGCCGCCGTGACAAAAGAACAGGATTCAGGGAGGCAAGGTGCATGAAAGGTGTTTGGTTAGTGACTGCCGCGGTGCTGATCGCCAACGTGGCGTTGGCGCAGGGGGCGCCGAAGATCGGCTATGTCGATCTGCAGCGCGCCCTCAACGAGTCCGAAGCCGGCAAGAAGGCGAAGGAGGACTTCAAGGTGCAGGTCGACAAGCTGCAAGCGCAACTCAAGCGCCAAAAGGATGAGATCGACTCGCTCAAAGACCAGCTCGAGAAGAAATCGGCGGTGATGAAGGAGGACCAGCGCGCCAATCTCGAAGATGAGTATCGCCGCAAGCTGCGCGACTTCGAGCGCAACTACAAGGACTCGCAAGCCGACCTGCAGAAGAAGGACAACGAGCTGACCGGCGCCATCATCAAGGATCTGCAGGAAGTCATCCGCGACTACGGCGAGCGCGAGGGGTACACCCTCATTCTCGAAGCGACCAGCAGTGCGGTGCTCTACGGTACCAAGAGCGCCGACCTCACCGACGACGTGATGAAGCTCTACAACAGCACGCGTCCGAGCAAAAAGAAGTGAGATGATCGGCTACCACGAGATCGCCGCACTGCTGCCGCACCGCTTTCCGTTTCAGTTCATCGACCGTGTGCTGGAGTTCGAGGACGGGGTGCGGATTGTCGCGCTCAAGAACGTCTCGATCAACGAACCGTATTTTCGCGGGCATTTCCCCGAGCAGCCATTGATGCCGGGTGTCTTGATCTGCGAAGCCCTGGCACAGGCCGCCGCGTTGCTGGCGCATCGCTCCAGCGACGGCGTTGGACGGGGACGCGTCTGTGTCCTGGCGGGGCTCGATCGCGTGCGCTTCCGCCGCCCGGTGCTCCCCGGCGACCAGCTGTATCTCGAGGTCGTTCTGCAGAAGCGGCGGCGTCCGATGTGGAAGATGTCCGGCACCGCACGCGTCGACGGGCATGTGACCGCCGAGGCTGAGCTGTCGTTGATGGAGACCGAAAGGACCCGCCGGCCGTGAGTGGCCCGCGTATTCATCCAACGGCCATCGTCGCTCCAGGCGCCGACCTTGACACCGATGTCGAGGTGGACGCGTACGCCATCATCGGGCCACGGGTCCGCATCGGGCGCGGCACGCACGTCGGCTCGCACGCGGTCCTCGACGGGCGCACGACGATCGGCTGCGACAACCGCATCTTCCACCACGCCTCCGTCGGCGCAATCACCCAGGATCTCAAGTACCGCGGCGAAGACAGCGAATTGCTCATCGGCGATCACAACATCATCCGCGAGTTCGCTACGCTCAACACCGGCACCGCCGGTGGCGGCATGATCACGCGCTTGGGCGATCACAACCTGGTGATGAACTACAGTCATATCGCCCACGATTGCCTCCTCGGCAACCACACCATCATCGCCAATGGGGTCCAGCTCGGCGGCCATGTCGTGATCGAAGACTACGTGTTCGCCGGCGCGCTGGTCGGCGTCCATCAGTTTGTAAAGGTCGGTGAATCCGCTATCCTTGGCGCCGGTGCGATGGTCTCCCAAGACGTACCACCCTTTTGCAATGCCACCGGCGACCGGGCGCGATTGCATGGCCTCAACCTCGTTGGCTTGCAGCGCCGCGGCTTGGCAGCGGAGCTGATCCGCGACATCAAGCGCGCGTATCGCCTCATGTTCCGCTGCGGCCTCAAGCTTGCCGAGGCCGCGGCCCGTATTCGTGCCGAGGTGCCTGCGTCGCGAGAGGTCAGCCACTTTCTGACGTTCATCGAATCCTCCGAACGGGGGGTGTGCCGATAGGGAGAGTCGGCAGTTGACAGTCGACAGTCCAGAGCGGCTCTCGACTCTTGACTCTCGACTCTCGACTGCCTTTCAACCATGGAACGCGTCGGACTCATCGCCGGAAACGGCCGCTTTCCCCTGATTTTCGCGCGCACCGCACGTGCCGCGGGCGTCAGCGTCGTTGCCGTCGCGCATGAAGGCGAAACACTTCCCGAGTTGGCCGGGCTCGTCGATGCGCTCACCTGGATCAAGGTGGGCGAGCTCGGCCGCATGATCCGTACGTTTCGGGACGCCGGCATCGATCGTGCCGTCATGGCGGGCGGGATCCGCAAAGCGGCGCTGCTCGACCACTTCGCCCCGGACGAACGCGGGATGCAGTTCCTGGCGCGGGTTGGCAGCTTCGGCGACGACGCGCTCCTGCGCGGCGTCGCCGTTGAGTTGGAAGGCGACGGCATTCGCATCGTCGAGTCGACGCTGTTCCTGTCGGCGCTGCTGGCGCCGCGCGGTGTGCTGACGCAGCACGCGCCGGACGACGCCCAGTGGAAGGACATCCGCCACGGTGTTGCGGTGGCGAAAGCCATCGGCCGCTGGGACATCGGCCAGAGCGTCGTGGTCAAATCGGGCATCGTGCTGGCCGTGGAAGCCATCGAAGGTACCGACGCGACAATCGAGCGCGGTGGCCGCAGCGGTGCAGTGGTCGTGAAGGTCAGCAAGCCGCAACAAGACCTGCGCTTCGATGTCCCTGCCGTCGGCGTGGAAACCGTGCGTATCTGCACGGCGGCGGGCGTCGCCGTGCTGGCAGTGGAAGCGGGCAAGACGCTGCTGCTCGACAAGGACGAACTACTGCGTTTGGCCGATGCGCAGAGCCTGAGCATCGTCGGCGTCGAGGTCGGCGCGGTAGAAGGGGGGCCGGCATGAGCCCACCCTTGCGTGCCGGGGTCGTCGGCGTCGGCTACCTGGGCGCCTTCCACGCCGACAAATACGCCAGTCTGAGCGATGTCGATCTAGTGGCCGTCGTCGATGTCGACGCCGCGCGCGCCCAGACGATTGCGGCCCGCTGCCGGACCGAAGCGGTCACCGACTACCGCTCCCTGTTCGGCCGCGTCGACTGCGTCAGCCTGGCAGTGCCGACGCCGCTGCACTTTGCGCTGACGCAGGAGTTCCTCGCGCATGGCATCGACGTCCTGGTCGAAAAGCCGCTCACCGCCTCAGTGGCTGATGGACGCGCACTGGTCGAAGCAGCGGAGCGCAACGGCCGCATCCTGCAGGTCGGACATCTCGAGCGCTTCAACCCCGCCATCCGGTCGCTCGCCGGCGTCGTCACGCAGCCGCGGTTCATCGAGTGCCACCGTCTGGCTCCGTTCACCGAACGCGGCACCGACGTCGACGTCATTCTCGATCTGATGATCCATGACCTCGACGTCATCCTCAGTCTGGTGCAGTCGGACGTGCAGTCCGTCGAAGCGGTGGGTGTTCCGGTGCTCTCCGAGACCGCCGACATCGCCAACGCGCGCCTGCGCTTCGCCAGCGGCTGTATCGCCAACATCACCTCCAGCCGGGTGGCACTGAAGCGCGAGCGCAAGATCCGCATCTTCCAGACTGACACCTACGTCTCCGTCGACTACGGCGAGAAACACGTGCGCATCTGCCGGCGGTTGACCGACAACGGCAACGCGACGATCACAGTGGAAGAGCACGCGCTCGGCGACAGCGACGCGCTGTTCGATGAGATCGAGCACTTCGTGCAGGCGGTGCGCACGCGGCAACGCCCCCTGGTCGACGGGCGGACGGCGCTGCGTGCCCTCGAGGTGGCGGAGTTGATCCGCAGCAACCTGGAGACGGCATGAGCGCGCCGACCCACGCCGTGGCCGCCGTACCTGCGGCAACGCGCAAGGTGCTGCTCGTCGCCGGGGAAGCGTCCGGCGATCTTCACGGCGCCGGCTTGGTCACCGCGCTGCGCCGCGCCGACCCCACCATCGAGGTCTGGGGCGTCGGCGGTGAACGCCTGCGCCACGCCGGCATGCACATCCTCGTCGACACGGCGGCGGTAGCGACCATGGGGTTCGTCGAGACCTTCGGCACGCTGGGCCGCTTGCTGTCGACCTACCGGCAGCTCAAACGGTTCATGATCGAGGAACGGCCGGCCTTGCTCGTGCTCATCGACTATCCCGAGTTCAATCTGTTCCTGGCAAAGCGCGCCAAAGCGCTCGGCATCCCGGTCTTCTACTACATCGGCCCGCAGGTGTGGGCGTGGCGGCGCAGCCGCGTGCGGAAGATCGCGCGCCGCGTCGACCGGCTCGGCGTGGTGTTTCCATTCGAACCGACCCTGTACAACAACGGGCAGCAGCTCGCCGAGTTCGTTGGGCATCCGCTGCTCGATCTCGTCCGCCCGACGCGTGCGCGCGAGGACACGCTGGCGCGCTACCAGCTCGATCCGCAGCGCCGGCTGCTGGCGGTGCTGCCCGGCAGCCGCAAGAAGGAAGTGCGCCTGTTGCTGCCACCCGCAATCGCGGCGGCGGAGCAGCTGCAGCGCCGCGGCTGGCAGGCGGTGATCGCACTGGCGCACACCTTGACCCGCGCCGACCTGACGCAGGCGTCGGGCGGTCGTCTGCTGCCGATCCCGGTCATCGAGGACGACACGTACAACGTCGTCCACGCGGCGGACGCCGTGCTCGTCGCGTCGGGAACGGCGACCCTCGAGACGGCACTCCTGGGCCGTCCGATGGTCATCATGTACCGGGTGTCGCCGCTGACCTTTGCGATCGCCCGCCTGCTGGTGCGCGTCGAACACATCGGCATGCCCAACATCATCCTCGGGCAACGCGTGTTCCCAGAGCTGATGCAAGGCGACGTGACCGGCGACAAGCTGGCCGCCGCAATAGAAGACGTCAGCGCCCGACGCGACGAGGTGGCCGCGGCCCTGTCGACGTTGCGCGGCACGCTGGGCGAGCCCGGCGCGGCCGAGCGCGCCGCGCAGCTGGCGTTGGAGTTGATGGCATGAAGCAGCCCTCCCTGTATCGCCGGCTGCTCGTCTACCTGCGGCCGTACTGGTGGCCGCACTTCGTCCTGGCCATCCTGTGCATGGTGCTGTTCAGCGCCACCAACGGCGCGATGCCGTTTCTCATTCGCCACATCTTCGATGACGTCTTCACCAACAAGAACCTATTCGCCCTCCGGGTGCTGCCCTTCGTCATCGTCGGCGTGTTCCTCGTGCGCGGCGTCGTCGGCTTCGGCAGCACGTATCTGACCGAGTACGTTGGCCAGCGCATCGTCGCCGATCTGCGCAACGCTCTGAACGACCACATCCAGCATCTGTCGCTGTCGTTCTTCAATCGCACGCCGACCGGCACCATCGTCTCGCGCGTCACCAACGATGTCGCGCTCGTGCGCACCGCTCTGACCGACGCGGTTGCCGCCGTGCTCAAGGACGCGTCGTCACTGGTGATCCTGGTGATCGTGGCCTTCTATCAGGATTGGTTCCTGTCGCTGATCGCCTTCGTGGCCTTTCCGGCGTCGGTGTTGCCGATCATCCGCCTCTCGAAGCGACTGCGGTCGTTCGCCAAGAAGGGTCAGGTGTCGATGGGCAACCTGACAATGCTGCTGCAGGAGACCATCCAGGGCAACCGCGTCGTCAAGGCCTTCGGGATGGAGGCGTATGAGAAGCAGCGCTTCGGCCAAGAGAACGAACGGCTGTTCCGGCTGTTCATGAAGGGCACGGCGATCCGTGCCTTCACCAATCCGATGATGGAGGTGCTCGCCGCTTTCGGCATCGCCGGCGTCGTCTGGTACGGCGGCTACAGTGTGATCGTCGGCGGCCGCACGCAGGGCGCGTTCCTGGCCTTCCTGACGGCGCTGTTCCTGCTCTACGACCCGTTCAAGGGGTTGGCGAAGACCAACACGACGATCCAGCAAGCGATGGGCGCAGCGGAGCGCGTCATGGAGCTGCTCGACACCGCCACCGACGTGGTCGATCGGCCGGGGGCGCAGCGCCTCGACGGCATTCGCTACGGCATCAGCTTCGAAGACGTGAGCTTCCGCTACGAACACGAGTGGGTCCTGCGCCACATCGATCTGGAGATTCACCGCGGCGAGGTGGTGGCGCTCGTCGGTATGAGTGGCGGCGGCAAGAGCACGCTCGCCGACCTCATTCTGCGGTTCTACGACATTCCAGAAGGACGGATCGCGGTCGACGGCGTCGACATCCGCGACTATACCCTGGCCAGCCTGCGGGCGCAGATGGCGATCGTCACGCAGCACACGTTCCTGTTCAACGACACGGTCCGCAACAACATCGCCTACGGCGACATCAACCAGGGTATGGACGCCATCACCGCAGCGGCGAAAGCGGCCAATGCACACGACTTCATCATGGAGCTGCCCAACGGTTACGACACCGTCATCGGCGAGCTCGGCGTCAAGCTATCCGGCGGTCAGCGACAACGCCTGGCGATCGCGCGCGCACTGCTGAAGAACGCGCCCATTCTTGTGCTCGACGAAGCCACCTCGGCGCTCGACAACGAATCCGAGCGTCTGGTGCAGAGCGCCTTGGACACGTTGATGGAGAATCGCACCACGCTGGTCATCGCCCACCGCCTGTCCACCATCCGCCGCGCCGACCGCATTGTCGTCATCGTCCGCGGCCGCATCGTCGAGCAGGGTACGCACGACGAACTGCTGGCGCTCAATGCCGAATACCGCAAGCTCTACGACCTGCAGTTCCAAGACGTCGAGACGGTCGAGCCGAAGGTGCTGCACTGATGAACCAGGCAATGGAAAACCGGAAACACGAAACCGGAAATGCAAAACCGCACCTCGCTCGGGCAGAGTCTTCCGTTCGCCGGTTCTTCATTTCCGGTTTTCCATTTTCTGTCCTGCCCGCGCAGTAACGGGAGCGATGGAGCAAACAGTCGATAAGCCTGGCAGGCTAGAAAATCCCGCCGTCGCTGCTGTCCAACCGCGGCGCCGCCACCCGTGGCGGGATCGCTTCCTGCGGCTCATCGACCCCATTATTCCGCGGCTGATCAGCGGCACGTTGTGGTTGATTGCCAAGACGGTGCGCATCGAGTACGTCAACGCCGACGACCTGTTCGCACGCTGGGCGCGCGGCGAACAGATGATCTTGGCCTTCTGGCACAACCGCGTGGTGATGATGCCGATTGCGTACCAAGGCCGCGGCCGCAAGCTGTGCATCATGAACAGCCAGCACCGCGACGGCGAGATCGCCACGCGCGCGCTGGAGCGCTGGGGCATCCGCTCGGTGCGCGGTTCGGCAACGCGCGGCGGCGCCGCCGGGTTTCTGCAGCTGGTCAACGCGTTCCGCGACGGTTACGACCTGGCCGTGGTCCCCGACGGTCCGCGTGGACCCCGATATGTGGTCAAGCGTGGCGTCATTCACCTCGGGAAAGCGACGGGGGCACCGATCATTCCTGTGACCTACGCGGCCGCGCGCCGACGCCAGCTGCACAACTGGGACAGGTTCATCATTCCACTGCCATTCTCGCGCATCGTGTATGTTGTCGGCGAACCACTGCGGGTCCCGCGGGATATCGGTGAGGAAGAAGCGGAGGTCCTGCGTCTCGAGCTCGAAGGGCGCCTCAACACCATCACGGCCGTGGCCGATGCCCGCGTGGCGCGGTCGCGCGATGACCAGAGACCGTGAGTTACGTGGCGTATGACCTGGCAGGCGTGGTCCTGAGTCTCTTGGCGCTGCCAGTCCTGCCTTTTCTGCTTCTGACCCGGCACGCTCGTGGCTTGGGCGAACGCCTCGGGCACATTCCCGAGTCGCTACGGACCGTGCCGCGGCCGCTGTGGGTGCACGCCGCGTCGGTCGGCGAGGTGCTCGCCGCCGAGCCGCTCATCGAACGGTTGCGGCAGTCGGATGTCCCGATCATCGTGTCCACCACGACCGTCACCGGCCGCGAGACCGCGCGGGCGCGGCTCGGCGTCGCCGCCGTGCTGCTGCTGCCGATCGATGTGCGCTGGATTGTCGGTCGTGTCATGCGCGCGCTGCGTCCACGCTGCCTGGTGATCGTCGAGACCGAGATCTGGCCGGCGCTGATTCGTGCCGCCACCCGTGAGGGCGTGCCCTGCGTGATGGTCAGCGGCCGCGTGTCGGCGCGCGCCGCACAGCGCTACGGGCTCATCCGCTGGCTGACGCGCGCCGTGCTGTCGCAACTGTCGGCGTGTGGCATGCAGACCGACGCCGACGCGTCGCGGATCATTGCCATGGGTGCGCCGGCAGAGCGCGTGCAGGTGCTCGGTAGCCTGAAGTTCGCCCGCGGGGCCGAAAGCACGGGCGCGTCCGCTGCGCTGGCGGCGCTCGTTGCCGAGCGTCCGCTGCTGGTCGCTGCGAGTACGCATCCGGGGGAGGAGCAGCTTGCGCTCGATGCCTGCGCCGAGTTGTGGAGCGAGTACCGGCGGCTGCTCCTGCTCATCGCGCCGCGCCGCCCCGAACGGTTCGACGAGGTCGAGCGCCTGCTGGCGCACCGTGGCGTGCGCTACGAGCGGCGTACCTCTCTTCGGGCAAGTGTGGGCGAGGCGACCCAGGTGCTGCTGCTTGACTCCATCGGCGAGCTGTCGAATGTTCTGGCCGCAGCCACGGCGGTATTTGTGGGGGGGACCGTCGCGCCCGTTGGCGGTCACAACATACTGGAGCCGGCGGTATGCGGAAAGCCCGTCGCCTTCGGTCCGCACACGGCCAATGTGCGCGCCGCGGCAGAAGCGCTCCTCGACAGCGGCGCCGCCGTTCGCGTGCACGATGCCGGCGAGCTGGCTGCGGAGTGGCGCCGTCTGCTGGCGCAGCCGGGGCTGGCGCGGGAGCGCGGCGCCAAGGGCCGCGCGCTCATCGCCGCCCACGCGGCGGTGGCGGAGCGCACGGCCGACCTGGTCCGCCGCTGCATGGCGGAGGGATGACATGTCGCGCGTGAGACAGCAGATTCGCGATGTCGTCTGGCCGCGCCGCGGCATCCGCGGCTGGGCAGCGTGGTTGGTGTTGCAGCCCGCCACCGGTCTGTTCGCCACCGGCGTGGCCTTGCGCAACCTCGGCTACCGCATCGGTGTGCTGCGCGTGCATCGCGCCCGCATCGCGGTGGTCAGCGTCGGCAACCTGTCCGTGGGTGGCACCGGCAAGACGCCGATCACTCTGTGGCTCGCTCAGCAGCTGGCTGCCAAGGGCGCACGGGTGGCGATTCTGCTGCGCGGCTACCGCGGCCACGCCCGCACGGTGACTATTGTGTCGAAGGGTGTCGGGCCGGAGGTCGATGTTGCCATCGCGGGCGACGAAGCGGTGATGCTCGCCAAAAATTTCAGTGGTCCCGTGCTCACGGCCCGTCGCCGCGCCGACGGTGTGGCCGCCGCCGAGCAACTGGGTTGCGACGTTGTCGTGTTGGACGATGGCTTTCAGCACCGGGCGTTGGCTCGCGACTTCGACCTTGTGCTGCTCAACGGCCGGTCCGGTGGCCTGCTGCCTGCCGGACCAATGCGCGAGCCGGCGAGTGCTCTCGAACGTGCCGACGCGGTGGCCGTGATCGATAAGAGCACCGAGGAAGAACCGCCGGCGCCGCCCCCAGCCGGACGTGCGAACAAGCCGATGTTCAATGTCCGCTTCGCTGCGCAGGCACTCGTGGAGTCCGACGGCGGGCGCTGGTGCGAACGGCCCATCGCGCAGATATCCGGCCGCCGCGTCGCCGTGGTGGCCGGCATCGCGCAGCCCGGCCCCTTCTATGCGACGGTGCGCCAGTGGGAGGCGCAGATCAAGGAAATCTTCGAGTACCCGGATCACCACCGCTACACATCCGCCGATTGGCAGCGGCTGGCGCGCGACACGCGCGACGTCGATCTCGTCGTCACCACCGAGAAGGATCTGGTCAAGCTCGAGCACTTCCCCTTTGCCAAAGGGAAACTGGTTGCGCTACGAATAGCGCCGGACATCGAGGACGGTGACGCGCTGGTGCGCATGATCATGGAACGCGCGCTGCGACGGCGTGACTCACAGGAGGACGTGAATGGCAATCAGTAAGGAACTGCTCGACATTCTTGCGTGCCCGAAGTGCAAGGGCGACGTGCACCTCACCGAGAAGCAGGACGGCCTCGTGTGCAACGCGTGCAAGCTGATGTACCCGATCAAGGACGACATTCCCGTCATGCTGATCGACGAGGCGTTGCCGCTCTGAGGAAGGCTCGGACCCGCGGCCAGCGTCGGTGCTATGGTCCGCCGCCTCCTTCGACGGGGCTCAGGACAGGGTTGGCCGCTTTGGGCTCCCAAGTCCGACAGGGTGCGGCGGTCAGCGTGAGCCCGGTGACGCCTCCGCCCGGCTTCGAGTCGGTACGGGACGGCCGCCTACAGCTCCTGGTGCGCGCCGACGTGCAGAGCTGGCTGGTGCCGTTGCTGCGCGCCGCGCGTGACGGATGGGCGGGGTACGCCACGCGCCCGCTCGCAGGCGGTCGCGGTGGCGCACGTATCGTTCCTGTGCACCAGGTCGTCGTCCGGCCATACCGGCGTGGCGGCCTGCCGGCACGGCTGCTGCACGACACATACTTCGGTTGGCACCCGCGGCCTTTTCGTGAGCTGTGCGTCATGGCGACGCTGCACCAGCGTGGCGCGCCCGTGGTCGAGGTGTACGGTGCTGCGGTCGCGTGGGTCACGCCAGCGTGCTACCGCGGTTGGCTGGCGACGCGCTACGTGGACGGCGCGCGTACCTTCTGGGAATGGGCGTCGGCGCCGCCACCCGCGGCGCCGTCCGCGACTGCGGGCAAGACGGTTTTCCGGGACATTGGCAGAGCCATTCGCCGCCTACACGATTGCGGCGGGCGGCATCCCGACCTCAACGCCAACAATATCCTGCTTGCGCCACGTGCCGGCGTGCTGTTCCTCGATTTTGATCGCGCCCGCCTGGCGGCGGCGAACGGCACACCGCCGGCTCGGGATCTCGACCGCCTGTGGCGCTCGCTGCGCAAGCTCGACCCGCAAGGCCGCTGGGTTACCGCTGCAGACTTCGACCTGCTACGCGCAGCCTATGGGGAAGGACCGCAATGCGGGTGAACGCCGATCGCCTTTTGATCGTGCTGCTCGGGGCCATCGGCGATGTCACCCGGGCGCTGCCACTCCTGCAGCGTCTGCGCAACGGGTATCCGCAGTCGCGCATCGTCTGGGCCGTCGAGCCGGCCGCCGCGGCATTGGTGCAGCAGCATCCGGCGCTCGACGACGTTCTGGTCTTCGAACGGTCGCGCGGCGCGTTGGCCTTCGGGCAGTTTCTGGGGCAGATCCGTGCGCAGCGTCCGCACCTGACGCTCGATCTGCAGCGCCATCTGAAGAGTGGGATCATCAGCCGCGTGTCGGGGGCGCCGGTCCGCCTGGGGTTTCATCGCCGCAACTCGCGTGAAGGAAATTGGCTGTTCAACACCCACGCGGTGCCGCCGATGGCGCACTTCAGCTCGAAGCTGCGTCAGTTTCTGGCCTTCGGCGATTGGTTGGAGATTGCCGAGACGCCGGTGACCTTCGGCCTGGGGCTCGGCGATGCGGAGATGCAGCGGGTCGACGCGCTGCTGGCGGACGTGCGCCCGCCGTTCGTCGCTGCCTTCGTTGGGTCGAGCTGCGAGAGCCGGCTGTGGTTCCCGGACCGCACCGCTGCGGTGGTGAATGCGCTGGCGGGGCAGGGCATCGGCACCGTACTGGTTGGTGGCAGCACCGACGTAGCCTTTGCTAACGCCGTCGCGCAGGCGGCACAGGCGCCGGTGCTCAACCTCGCCGGCCGCACAACCCTGCGCGATCTGATCGGCATCTTCCAGCGCGCCCGTGCCGCCTTCGGACCGGATTCGGGTCCGATGCACATCGCCGCCGCGGTGGGCACGCCGGTGGTGTCGCTCTGGGGCGCCACCAGCGCGGCACGTTCGGCGCCGTGGGGCAGTGAAGCAGGCGTCATCAACGGTGCAGCCCCGTGCAGCCCGTGCTATCTGAAGCGCTGTCCGATTGGCCGCGTGTGCATGCAGCACATCGGCGTCGACGTGGTGCTCGAGAAGCTCGCGAATCGTCTTCGTGACTCGTGAGTCGTGCCTGGAAAGCCGAACACCATTCACGAGCACGAGCCACGAGCATCTTGACCCGGCTGCGCCCATTGCATAATCGTCGCCCGACCCGATGGGAACCGCGTTGCGACGATTCGGACCTTTGGCGCTCTGGCTGCTCCTCTGTGCGCCACCCGCGCTGGCTGAGCCGTACCTCGCGGTCCGCGAAGGCCTGCCGTGTCCTGCCTGCCATGTGAATGAAAATGGCGGCGGCATGCGGACCGATCTCGTGCGCACACACGCCCGCGACTTTCTGCACTGGCCGAACTTCTTCGGGAAGTTCTCCAACCCACCGGAGTTCTTCAGCGGCGAACTCAACCAGTATCTGGCGCTCGGCTCCGATTTGCGCGCCAGCGAGACGGCGACCTTTCAAGACCAGGGCACCCCGGCCAAGTGCCCGGGCCCCAGCCAATCGACGACGAACTGTGTGTCGAACGACAAGGTGTTCCGGGGCCGGCTGGAGACCAATAGCCTCGCTACGACCGAAGCCGTGGTCTACGGCGAAGTCCGTCTGATCCCAGACTATCTCATTCTCTACATCGACCAGCGCCTGCAGCCGACGGTCGACAACCGCGAGGCCTTTGGGTTGTTGAAGGGCATCCTCCCATGGAACGGCTACATCAAGGCCGGTCAAATGTTTCTCCCGTACGGCCTGCAACTGCAGGACGACGGCGCGTTCATTCGCCAAGGTACCAACGGCTCGGCGACCACCGGCTTCAGCTTCAATCAATACCAGTCCGGGGGCGAAATCGGTTTTCAGCCTGGGCCGGTGACGTGCAGCCTGGCGGTGACCAACGGGCCGGCGGGCGACCGTGACGTGCAGGTGACGAGCACGGTCTATGCAATCTTCACTGATCTGCCGGTCGTGCGCAACGTCATGCTCGGCGGCTCGTTCTCACGAGTCGGGCCGCCCGGCAGTCAAACCACCGTGTTCGGCTTCTTCGGCGGCAGCAACTTCGAGCGCTTCACGTTCCTGGGCGAAGCCGATTTTCGCGACGACCACAACCAGGCAACCAACGGCGAGACGGCGGGCCGTTTCATCGCCTACGGCGAGGGTGACTACCTCTTCTTCGACTGGCTGAACTTCAAGGTCGCGGTCGACTACTCCGATTGGGACGGCAGCGCCGGCATACAGACGGACGACAGCGAAAACCGCGTCAGCTTCGGTTTCGAGCCGTTCTGGAACCGCTTCCTGCAGACGCGGCTGTTCTATCGGATCAGTAACGGGGTAGTTACCAATGCGACGCACAACCAGAACGTGCTGCTCGCCGAAGCCCATTTGTTCTTCTGAAGGAGCTGTCAGCTCTTAGCCATCAGCGCTTGGTGTTGTTTTCCGATCGCTTCGCAATCAGGCATTCCTCCTCCTGACAGCTGATTGCTGAGGGCTCTTCCTGGTACTGGTCACTGTTCTCCTGGACACGTCGATGACGTCCTCATCGCACTGACCGCCCGACACATGGGCGCTGCCCTCTACACCACCAACGCCGACGATTTCACGGCGATCCGACGGGTACGAGACTTCCGCCTGTGGCCGGGACGGCCTGACTGCGGCCACGCGACCGACCGACGCTGGCCCGTGTCGCCAATCCCATAGGCCGTGCGTTGACCGACTCAGGCGGCAACCTTCTTGCGCGCGGCAACGAAGTCGACCATGACACGTGCTGGCGGCAGTCTAGGGATGGCGGCGCGGGTGCCGTGAAAGGCGGCCAGCAGACGGTCGATGTCGCGCGCAACGGGCTCAGAAAAGTAGGCGCGGCCGCAGGCGGGACAGACGTCAGCCGGGATGTTTTCGACGATCACCTCGACGCGGCTACCGGCACGCCGAAACACGCGCGTGATCGCGTCTGGCCGCAGCCGTCCTCGGCACCCCATTATGCACGCCTTCAGCGCCGCTTTCTTTTCCTGCGCGTTCTCCAATCTGGCTCCCATTCCTTCACGTCGGGTACGTACGCCGTCACCACCGTCGCGAAGCGTCCTCGCCCTACATACTCCAGCACGATGTGATACGGCAACCGATCCTCAGCCGTGAAGTGCAGAAGCAGCGCGCGCGGGCCATAGTCTTCGACCACTTCGCCGCGCTCGCACGCTGCCCGCAGGTCGGCTGCTGTCAAGCCGTCCTTGCGCGCCTCGATGAAGGCATGATCGCTGAAGCGGAGGATGATCCTGCGTTTCGACAACAGGCCGCGAATCCGAACGATGTCCAAGCCTACACTCCAAGCTGAGGCAATGTCGAACCAGGTACTGCGCCCTCGATAACGAAAGGTTCCATTCGTCGTCAACCGAAGCGGGGGTTTCGATGGTACGCGAAGGCGTGGCGGGAAGCGCTTTGCGGCGCCACCCATGACTAGATGGTTGGCAGCCGTCCCTCAGAGTTTGTGAGCTTCTGGCGCCGCGTTGGCAGTACGTCGCTTGATATGCCGCTCAAGGTCGTCGGCTGCAATCTTCCAGTGGCCGTCGGCTCTGAAGGCACCAGGAATCCGGCCCTGACGAAAGAGACGGGCCACCGAATCGGGATCAAGGCCCAGGCGTTTTGCCACCTGGGTTTTCTGAAGAAGCTGTCAGCGGGCAGCTCTCAGCCTTCAGCTCCTGATGGAGCGGCCTGCCGTGGGCTACGACGAATGGGCTTCGGAGCCCCGAACCGTAGTCCGTTGGTCGGGGCAGGTCCGCGCCCGGGTGGGGCAGGCGTCTACGTTCTTCCCCTGAGAAAATCCGTAGAACTACGCATTGACATTTCACCGGGTCGACGACTACGACGCCCGCCCACCGATGGGTGAACCACAGCTCGCACTATGACGCAGATCATAAACTCCACCGCGAGCCAGGCTACACTATCAGCACACTCTCAGGAGGCGGAATCGTGGGTGACACCGGCATTGATGGCGTCGCTTTGAGGCTCGTCGAATGGACGCAAGGCGCGGCCTCGGGCACGGCCCTGGGCGCTCTGTCGTGGACCGAACTGCTCGATCCATTCCCGCAGGGGGTGGATGACGCATCGGCAGTGATGGGGCTTGCGCAGATCGCGGTAGCGCTGACGGTGGTGCTGATGAATGCGCTCTCGCAAGCAGTCTTCGTCGTCGATGCGAGGGGCTGTGTGCTGCTCCTCAACCGGCTTGCCAGCAAACTCGTGGGGTGCAAGGACGCGCTGACCGTGCGCAACGGTGTGCTGCGGGCGGCGTCGCCGAGTGACACGACCGCGCTGCACCGGTCGATCGCCACTGCCGGCCAGCTCGCCGGCGGCAATGGTAAGGGCCGCGTGGGAGCGCAGGCGCTGCGGCTGGAACGGCCGTCTGGCAACGGGCCGCTCCCTGTCCTGGTTGCGGCGTTGCCCGAGATGCGTTGGACGCAGCCGAACCGTCCGGTGGCGGCCGTTCTTGTGGGCCGGGAAGGTCTGAGACACCCATGCTCCGGACCACAGGCAGCGATGATGGACGCAGACGAGGGCGAAGGTGCTGTGGCGCCGCGGGCTACGCGGGGGTGGAGGCGGCCGCGCCCCGACCGGCCGTGCTCTATTCGAACGGGTGGTTACCGGCGCACGGCGCACCGTTGCGGGGCTCACGTCGCGGTGCCCTCGCTGCTGGCGTTCGTAGCGCTGGGGCGGCGCGGACAGGCCGCCGCC
>DATKMS010000328.1:0-2515 GCA_035541735.1 Candidatus Margulisiibacteriota bacterium | reverse complement strand
AAGCGTCAGATCGTAGGCACTGCCTTACGGCCGTTCCGGCTTGCCCGCAACGAACTGCGAGGTGCCTCGGCATCTGTTCTCAGACGTTGGAACGAAGCTGGCGTCGCGCTGACGCTATGGAATCGCGCGTGGGATCCGGCGCTCAATTGCCGTATCGATGCACTAGCAGGCTGTTGAACTTGGCGTTTGGGTAAAAGGGTATTTCTGCGTGATCATGGCTGCGAGGTGGTTTTTGCTGCTCCTGGGCTGATGGTGGTCCCGGTCGATCTTCCTGCCTCACGCTGCGGCCAGCAGCCTCGGCATTCGGATCAGATTGTAGGCGGCCATCGCGAACGTGAACTTGAAGCGCACGCGCGGCAGACCGCGGACTTTGACCTTGGCCAGACCGGCGATGGTCTTGCCCCATCCGAATGCTTCCTCGACCAGCTTGCGTTTGCGTTGACTGACCGCGTAGCCCTCGTGACGGGTGGTCCGGCCATCGATGGCCGAGCCTTTGGTCTTGGCGGCGACGTGCGGTGTCACGCACATGCGACGCAGATCGGCGACGAAGTCGGAGGTATCGTAGCCCTTGTCGGCGCCCAACGTGAGCGGGCGCTCCGAGCCCGGATCATGCCGGTCGATCATTTCCAACGCGGCCTGCCACTCGGCCTTGCCGGTTGCCTGCGTCGCGTCAGCCTGCACGACGAGCCCGTGTCGGTTCTCGATCAGCGCATGGCCCATGAAGTAGAGCTTGGCCGGTTGGCTCTTACCCTTTCGGAACAGCTTCGCGTCGGGATCGGTCTTGCTCTCGTGTGTGTCGTTGGCGCGCGTCTCGCCATGGAAATCGCGTTCGCCATTGCGTCCCGGCGACGGCGGCTCGTCCGACCCGTCCTTAGCACGGAAGCTCTTGAGCGAGGCCCATGCTTCTATCAGCGTGCCATCGACCGAAAAGTGATCGTCCGACAAGAAGCGCTTCACATTGGGGTGGCGCAGCACGGCCTCGAGGAACTTCGCCGCGACAGCGGCGTCCAACAACCGATCGCGGTTCTTCGAGAATGTCGAATGGTCCCAAACGGGATCGTCGATGCCAAGGCCGACAAACCAGCGGAACAGCAGATTGTAGTCGATCTGCTCCATTAACTGGCGCTCGGATCGCACCGAGTAGAACGCCTGCAACAGCGAGGCCCTGAGTAGCCGTTCCGGCGCGATCGACTGGCGCCCGGTGCCCTCGTACAGTTGCACAAACTCCGCATCGAGCGAAATGAGCACGTCGTTGACGATCGCCCGGATCGTGCGCAGCGGATGCTTCGCGGGAACGCGATCCTCAAGGTCGACGTAGGAGAACAGTGATCCCGACGTGGCATCCGATCCGCGCATCCCGACCTCCATGGATTTGGAGACCAAACGGAATCATATTCGTTGAACCCTGTCAGCAAGCGAGAAATTCAACAGCCTGCTAGTGTTCCGACTCTGACGCTTGGTGCCCATCGTAGATGAGCGCCAGCTGATTGAGACCGCGGCGCTCTTTCTTGAGTATCGCCTCCGCAGACTTGGTCCAGACAAAGGGTTTTGGTTCGGAGTTGTGCTCGTGGAGGTAGTCTCGGATTGCCTGCTCGAGTTCGGCGACGCTCGCGAAGGTGCCGCGCCGGATGCGCTTCATCGTGATTTCGGCGAAGAAGCGTTCGACGAGGTTCAGCCAGGAGGCGCTGGTCGGCGTGAAGTGGAGATGGAAGCGCGGGTGTCGCGCGAGCCACGCCTTCACCTCGGGCGTTTTGTGCGCTCCGTAGTTGTCGAGCACGAGATGGATATCGAGGGACTTCCTTACGTAGCGGTCGATGCGCCCGAGGAAGCGGATGAACTCCTTCGCGCGATGGCGCGGCTGGCAATCGCCGATGACGCGACCGGTGCGCGTGTCGAGGGCGGCGAACAGCGTCGTCGTGCCGTGCCGCTTGTAGTCGTGCGTCATGGTTGCGGCGCGGCCCTTCTTCAGTGGCAGGCCGGGCTGGGTACGATCGAGCGCTTGTATCTGGCTTTTCTCATCGACGCAGAGCACGAGCGCACGGTCGGGCGGGTTCATGTAGAGACCGACGACATCGGTGACCTTCTCTTCGAACATCGGATCTGTCGAGACCTTGAAGCGCTTGACGAGATGAGGCTTCAGCCCCGCCTCCTTCCAGATGCGCTGAACGCTCGTCCGGCTGATCCCCATCGCCTTTGCCATCGTTCGTACGCTCCAGTGCGTAGCGTTCGGCGGTGTCTCACTCGCGGTCTTCGCCAGCACCTTCTGCCGCACGCTCTCGGGCAGCGGAGGAATGCCCGGCGGTCGCGTCTTGTCGCGCAGAAGGCCGTCGACGCCCTCGTGCATGAAGCGCTCCTGCCAGCGCCAGACGCAAGGCTTCGATTTGCCTGTCTCGCGCATGATCGCCATCGTGCCAAGACCATCAGCTGTGGCGAGAATGATCTTGGCGCGCCACACGATTTTCGCCGGCGCATTGCGATCGGATAGAAGGGCGACGAGCCGTTGCCGATCAGCCCC
>DATKMS010000327.1:0-19412 GCA_035541735.1 Candidatus Margulisiibacteriota bacterium | reverse complement strand
ATCAGGGCATGCCGAAGCTCGCCGCAGCTCTGCGCGCTCACGACGTACAGCTCGAACCCAAGACCGTTGACGGCTCCAGGAGGGCCGCGTAATCGCTTGAACCCCGCCACCCAGTTTCAACAGGACTCGGGACGTCGCCGGTCACCGCCGGCCCGGTGCCTGATCCCGCGGTTGTCGATCTACTCTACGGGTAGCCGCCGTTCGTGGCCTTCAGGTGAAGCCCGTAGTCTCGGTTCCTCGAGGGACCACGCTGGCGCCGTCTGCCTTTCCGCATACGTTGCCCGAGGTGGCGGAGCCGACCGAACAGGCTGGCGCGTCACTTTTTTGCGGCGTCGGGCTCGCGGCTGGCCGCCCTACTGCGAACAGGGGCAGCAGTACTTCGCGGTGTTGGAGGGCGTGGGCGATGCAATGACATGGCAGCCGAGCGAGGAATCCGGGGCGGGCGCTGCGCCACCTTCAACCGACCCACGGCACGAGAGCACGTAGTCAGTGTCCGAGCAGGCGTCACTGCACTGAGCCATCGCGCCATCGGGTGTGGCGACGGCGCCATCCGGGTAGATCGTCGAGCCGTTGGGGACCTCGCATATTTGGAAGATGGACTGCGGGGCGCAGCCCTCGTCGGACGCCTCGTTGAACGTGTCGGCGCCGCTCGGCCACGAGCAAGCTGGAATAGTCACCGGCTGTTCCTGTTGCGAGCCACTGCCCGAGTTCCCACTGGAGCTGGAACTGGAGCATCCAATCAGGGCCACGACGCTAAGCACAGACACAAGCCATTCGTTCTTCATTTTCAGCCCTTTCGGGTGAAAGGTTTCAATCGCCCGAGTTGGCATCTGCCATGGTCGAGCATCTGCTGTCTGCGAATGTCGGACCGGAGCACTGCGTCGGCAACGCACAGCGCCAGGTTCCCTGAGCGCAAGTACACACCGGGGGTGGCGACAACACGTTCCACCGACCTGGTGCGCACTCGACGCATGCGGCTCCTGGACACTGTTCGCCGTCGGGCGAGCACGCGTCTCCCACGAGGGCAAGGCACCCCGGCGTGGTGTCCGAGGCAGGAGCACCGGAAGTACTACAACTGCCTAGGACGAGCAGGCAGGCGGCGACAGAGCAAAGCTTGCCGAGCGGTTTCATGCGTGGGTCCTTGGACCCCCAAATCTTACGATGCCACGTTGCGACTGCAACTGCGCCGCCGTGCCTGCTCAAGCGCATGAGGGGTTACGGCGACCAGTACAGGATCGACCCACCCGATCCATTGAGCATCGAATACCCGCAGGACGGGTTGTTTTGCCCGAAATTCGAGGACGAGTTGTAGGTGACCTGGTTGTAACAGGTGACTCCGCACGAACCCGGCTCGAATAGCGCCATGTCGTAGAAGTCGATGTTGCCCTGGGCGGGGAGCTGGTTGCACGAGGTCACGTTGTAGTCCTCCATCACGGCGCCGAACGCCTGATTCATCGGATCCTCCGTGTCCTGCCAGAGGTTGGCGCCGAACGCATACTGCGTGTTCTCGTCTTCCCCGTAGATGTTCCACAGATCGTAGCAGCCAGAGTAGTTGCAGGTCTGCGACTGGATGTAGATCTTATTGAAGATGAGATCGCCGCTGCTAACGCCCGTATAGAGCGGGCTGTAATACTGGTTGCCGTTGTTGGCGACCCACCACGCGGCCAGGCCCCAGTAGTTGCCGCCTCCGGCCTTGCTCGGACCGTACTGAAGAACAGTCTGAATGATGACGGAGTTATCGACAGGCACGAAGCCGGGGAAGAAGAAGTCCGTCTGGCCGCCGTAATTCGAGGGCGCACTCGGGACGTGATAGTAGTTCTGCAACGCGTTGAACTGGTTCGACCCCGAACTCTGGAAGGCCCACTCAACCCAGCCCTGGAGCGTCGGCGACGGACCTCCTGCGGACGGATTGAAGGGGCCTACGCGGATCGGCTCGTACGCGCAAGGCGGATAGCTTGCGATGATGTTCCCCTTCGAATCCACGATGTTGTTGTGCTGGTCCATCGTGGAGCCGTTGGGAACCTCGTGGACGCAAGACTCGTGGAAGAGCCGTTCGGAGTGATCACGTAGTCAGGCGGCGGGTTTCCGTTCGCATCCAACTGCGGCGGCGCGCTCTTCGTCTTTAGCGCGGGTGAATTGGATTTGACTTCGACGTTCGCGTCGCCAGGACTGCTACTGCACCCGAGGGCACTCAAGGTGGCGGCCGCTGCGAACGCTACTGCCGTTGCGAGTTTCCTTTGGAGCATGTCCGTTCCTCCGTGCGAGCGGCCTCTGGTATAGCGGCGCTCGCGGGACAGGAGGATCGTCACCGGCGCACACGCCGTCAACGGCCGCGCTCGCAACTTCTCCGTTCCATTCAATCGGACGTTTTGCTTCGACGTGCAACGCGCTCGACGAATCGCGGCCCTCTGTCGCTCGATACCCACTTTCGGGTAAGGGCCTGTATCTTACCTATTTGCTGTTGACCTCGACAAGCGCGGCAGAGCCCGCATCCATCAGGCCTCTAAAGGCGGTCGGTGCGAGGCGTTGCGGTTCTACTTATCGACCGCACTGGGCATGAGCCCGATGAAATCGAAAAACCATTCGACCCGGGCCACGGGCGGCTGATGAAGGAGTGGTTGACGGTCACGAGCCCGAAGGCGTCCGTGGCTCACGCTCGCGAAGGCGGCGTTCGAGTTCGTGGAGCGCGTCGTGTAAGCCGATCCCTACGCTCGGCCGCATAGTCGCGGAAAGAAGGATGGCCATCCTTCTTTCCCTTGCTCATGCATCCGATGAACCGATACATCGCGCTCGAACCCGAGCCGACGCCCGACCCCGAGGTCCGCGACTTCCAGCAGGAACTGCGCAAATGCACGGAAGGCGCGTTGACCGGGTCGAGCGAGGACGCCTATTCGGAGAGCAAGTTCCTCCAGGTCAAGACGATCATCGAGCGGTTCCGCGGCCGCGAGGGCAGCGCCGAGATCGACAAGCGGTGGACGCGCAAGGTGACGGACGTCCGCAACTGGTTCACGTTTGCTGCGTCCGAGAAGTACCGCGAGGACGACAAAGAGCACGAGCACTACGCCGACAGCGCCGGCAAGTCCGGCGGGCAGAAGGAGAAGCTCGCGTACACGGTGCTCGCCGCCAGCATCGCGTACCAGTTCGGGCTCGAAGCGGAAGTGCCGAGGCCGCGCTCCTTCCGCCTGGTCGTGATCGACGAGGCGTTCGGCCGAGGTTCCGACGAATCGGCGCGCTACGGGCTGGACCTCTTCCAACGGCTGGGCCTGCAACTTCTCATCGTGACGCCGCTGCAGAAGATCCACGTGATTGAACCGTACGTCGCCGCCGTCGGCTTCGTTCACAACGAGGACGGACGCTTGTCGAAAGTGCGCAACCTCACCATCGAGGAGTATCGTGCCGAGCGGGACGGACGAGCCGCACGAATCGCCTGATCGCGCGAGAGCGTGGACAACGCCCGATGCCATCGAGGCGCGCGTCCGTCGGCTCTGGGACAGGGGGCTCATCCTCGCGGCCGATCTTGGCGGTGAGGCGATCTTCCCATTCTCCATCCCGCTCGCGCGCCCGTCGACACGCGAACTCTCGGACCGATTCGACGATGCGCGACGATGGATCCGCAAGCTCGAATCCGGATCGAAGGCCGAGCGGTCGTTCGGCTATGACATCCACTGGGTGGATGTCAGTCACCGGCAGCTCGGGCCGCAGAGGGTGCCACGGTCGGTCGTAATCTCGACCGAGGACGACGCCCTGAGCATGATCGGCATGGGCAGCAAGGCGAAGCGCTTTCGTGTGCTGCTCGGACCCACGTTGCAGGAGCTGCCGGAGCTTCGAGCGTGGATCGCCAAGCATCCGCTCGTGGTGCTCGAGCACGAGCAAGACTGGGATCGCATCGTTCGGTTCCTGGTGTGGATGCGCGCGAACCCGCGACCTGGAATCTACCTGCGGCAGATCGAGCTGCCGGGGATCGACACCAAGTTCGTCGAACGGCGTCGCGCGTTGCTGTCGGCGCTGCTCGATTGCGTGCTGCCGGCCGAGCGGATCAGCCAGGAAGTTCGTGACTTCGAGGAGCGCTACGGCTTCCGCTCCAAGCCACCGCTGATCCGGTTCCGAGTGCTCGATCCGCGATGCGCCGTGGGCGGGCTCACGGACGTCAGCACGCCGGCATCACAGTTTGCGGGGCTTGCGCTGCCCGTCCGTCGCGTCTTCATCGTGGAGAACGAGATCACCGGACTCGCGCTTCCGGATGCCACCGAGAGCATCGTCATTTTCGGACTGGGCTACGGCTTGGATCGTCTGGCACGCGTCGAATGGCTGCGGGCGGCGACCATCTACTATTGGGGTGACCTCGATACGCACGGGTTCGCAATCCTCGACCGACTCCGGACGCTCCTGCCGAACGTGCGGTCGCTGATGATGGACCGCGACACACTGCTCGCGCACCGCGCGTTTTGGGTGCAGGAGGACGTGCAGGAGGTTGGACCGCGCGAGCGGCTCACTGCCGAAGAGCAGACAGTGTATGAGGAGCTCGCGCGTCAGCGTCATGGGGAACGGGTGCGGCTTGAGCAGGAGCGAATCTCATTCGCGCACCTTCGCGCCGCGATGGAACACGCGGTGCAACGTTAGAAGACGAACCGCGCGTCACTACCCGGATCGGGTTCGATCACTCGACTCCTGGACCTTGTTCGAGCGAGCATCTCGACAAGGCTGGTGCTCCGGGGGAACACCGATCGGCGGAGCGCGGCGCTGTCGGTGAGCATCACCGGGGGCAGCGTGTTCCCGGCGGCGCTCGAAGTGTCGCCCGCTGAGCCGCCGAGATCTGATCAGGTGCAGCGCGATCACGGCGCGGTCCTAGGCCTCGACGTTCGCCAAACAGTCCGCGCAGTTACGAAAGAAGCGATCGAGCTTGAATGCGACGATTCCCGTTACCATGCGGTTCCGCAGTAAGTCGAGGAGGTGCTTCCCCCCCGGGGCGCGCGCGAAGCGCCTTCGCGGCGCTGACGCCGGGGTCCTCCACGATCTGCGCGAGTTCGAGGCCGCGCATCGCGCAGTAGGCGGCAATGCGGGCGCGCTGCGCGTCGAGGCTGATCCCCTCGCGACTCTGCTCCTCGCGGCTCACGCGCACGTAGCCCGCGACCTTTCGCATGCTCGCGACATTGAATCCGCGGCGCACGATGGCAACCGCGGGAGCGCGCGGTTGTCAGCAAGGCCCTGAACGAGGGGACATCCCCTCAACCAACGCGAGCAGGGCTGAACGGAGGCGGACCCTGTGCGACACTGCACGGACCTTCGTTAGAACGGACGTCGCGGAAAGCTGTTCGCCCGCGAACACTGTCACCTTCGACCACGGGCCCTGCGAGAGGACGCTCCGTTTCTTCGGAGATCAGGATCGAGCCGGACCTTTTTTCTGGAGTCGGTTTGAAGGGTGCGTCGCGACCGGCGTTTAGGTCAACCTACACGGCACGGAGAAGCTTAGCGCGACTTCAAGACGGGCAGTCCCGGCCCATCCGATCCGCAGCCCCACGGCCGCTTGCACCCGCTCTCGTTGCCCGCGAGCTTCACAGCGCATCCCCATTTGGTATGGCGCCCCGGGATCGACAAAACGGCCGCGACGGGCGCGCCAACGGGTGTGACAACTGGCGGGCATCCGCTCGCACATCTTTGCCGAGCACGACCGCACCCATGCGGCCAGTCGCGCCCGCGTCCGCCACGGACGGATCCTGGCGCGTGCTGTGCTGGCTGTTCTGCGCATGAATCGCACGCTATCTACCGTGTTACTAGCCGTGGGCGCGGCTGCTTTGGGATGCAGCAACCACCAGGAAAGCTCGCCAGATCTCGTTTCACGCGACGCTGGCGGATCACGCGACGCTGGCGGAGCCTTGAGCGACGCGGCCCCGACTCCAGTGGACTCGAGGGCCCTCGACAGTGCGCTAGACGCGCAGGTTGCGGGGTACGATGGGAGTGGGATCTATTACAACTCTTCTGGGGCCGCTTGCCTCGAGTTCGATCCATCGACATTCGATCGTTCGTGCACGACTGCCGCAGATTGCATGTCCATTTCCAGCGGCACGATCTGTTCCCCTGGATGTGAAGGCGCTTGCCCCAACACCGCCAT
Source organism: Candidatus Margulisiibacteriota bacterium (assembly GCA_035541735.1). GTDB lineage: Bacteria > Desulfobacterota > Binatia > HRBIN30 > HRBIN30 > DATKMS01. The sequence continues at coordinate 13,303 of DATKMS010000327.1, read as the reverse complement.
AAACATCGACGGTAAAACAAGATATTGGCAGATGCGCTACGCCTTGCCAACCTATTGGTGTGAATGCGGCAATGAGTGGGGGTCTGAAACAGCTTGCATCAATGGCGTGTGCACATACTGTCCCAGCGGTTGTTCCACGCCTCTGGTTCCACTCCAACGATCACTGCGATAGATAAAACGTCATGTTGGTTTGATCGCTGTTGTACACATTGCCTTCGGCCAGAACGTCAGTACCTTGCCCGCGCGGCTGAGAATAAAGGTTCGCGACGTTTGCCGAGTCGTTGCCGTTGTCGTACGTCACGTCCGTTCCGTTTTGCTCTTGGGCAACTCCATAGTAAATAAATCCGAACTCCGTGAACGGAGTCATGTTATCGACATTTGTCTCGACGGCCACCTCGGCTGAGGTCCCCGTGAATGGGTTCACCTTCAGCAGTGAGGGGCAGCTCTCGGTGCCCGGGCCACCGGTTGGCGAGTTGCAGTCGATGTAGGGATAGTCACTCTCTGTGTCGTCCGCAACGTAGAAACATCCGTAGTTGCCCGATGGCGTGTAGTTGCCTTCATTGTCGCAAACCCACGCCTGAGCGTAGACTTCGTCGCCCGCGTCAACTGGGAACCACTGTTTCGGGCTGGCATAGCCCCCGGCATCGCTTTGCGTGCCGCTGTACAGTTGCGTGAATGCGCTGTATGACATGTAATAGATGTTCCCGAACAAATGGGTATAGTAGGAATTGACTCCGCACTGGACGAGCGAGACCGCATTGACGTCGTAGTTTCCGTTGACGCCGACCCACTGCGCGAGATCGGAATTTGCGACAGTTGTTAGGGTAGGCAGATACCAATAGGCTTCCGTGGTATAGAAGGTTTCGCAACCATTATTGCAATTGGGTTGGCATCCGTTGAATATGTTGCACTGCTTGGCGCTAAGTATTGAGCCAGCCCATTGTTTGTAATAATCGGATGTCCACGATCCGGTGCCTGGCGGAGCTGAATGGCCTTTGCCTAGAACGCGTCTGGCGGGCTTGGACGCCGTGGCGAGCCAGTGGTTGTATTGCGCTGCTTGCGTAATAGGATCGGGCCTCCTCGGAAACCCCATCGCTTGCAGTTCGTTTTGCGTGTAGGCGAGCGGGTTGCCCGCAAGCGGGGAGCGAAGAGAGCCAGGCGGCCACTGTTCGGGCGGAACGGGTGGGGGCAACTCGAACGTGCGTGGCGATGTCAGGTCGAGGGTATACGTTTCCTTGCGGCCAGAGTCGTCATGGCAATCGAGGGACACCGCCGTTACCTCGTCCTTGGGTGTTTGGTGCACTGCCGCGAACCGAACGCGCCCGAGATCGTCCGCAAAAAGCGGCGTAGCGCCCGTAGGATCGCCAAAGAGATGAATGTCGCACTCCGCACCGGGCCACGCGGTCACGACAACGGGGCTTGTGGTTCGCGCCGGAGCCGATGCACCCGACGCATCGGGGGATGAAGCAACGTCCGATTTGCCGCCGGAGCAGCTGACGAGTGCTGCCGCGGTCAGCGTGCTGGTGACGGCGACGATGGCGATGACACCTGATCTCATGTCGGCCTCCCTATTTGCCAAATCGCGCGGAATTGACCGCCGGTCGGCTCAAAAGAGGCGCCCCCCGGCCCTGCTCAACGCGCTACCTGGCTGAGAGTGCAGGCTGACTCGTGCGATGGCAAGCAGACTCGACTGGTTGACCGACCCGGGAAAGAGCGACTTACTCGAGGTAGAGTCCGCTTACGGAGTCACGTGCACGCTGGTCGATTCAGCAGACGCGGCGCTCTGTTGCGAGCCTGGCGGGGTGTCGGCAATTGAGAATCGACAACTGAAAATCGCAACCGCAAGCAAAAATCAGAGGAAGGTGCGCGGCGCTGCCGACCGCGGGCGACTACCGCGCAAAGTACTTCCTCGCTCGCCTCTGGCCACTCGCGCAGAGCTTCGTACTGCGCAGCCCTTCCTTGACGCACGCGCGGGACCTCGCGCACTTCGAGTCCGAGCGCCTGGCGGATCTCCTCGGCTCGACGACTCTACGGGGCTGATGCCGGACACTCCATGAAGAACTCCCCGTTCCAACACGACGCCGGGCCCCCACCGCCAGACGGTTCCCCCCGGTCCACGGGGCCGTCGTAGGCCGGATAGTTGTCGCAGAACATCCCGTTCCACCAGCAGCCGGCCGTTTTGCAGCCCTCCTCGTCGTTTGCGAAGCACGCACAGCCCCCTTGGCAGGTCTCAATCTGCGCGGCATCCGGCTGGTCCTGTTGACGGCTGCCAACGTGCAGAAGTTGCAGGCCCCGGCCGGGCACGACGGCACCTCGCCGCCCCCAACACAGTCGCTGTCGACGGGCTCGCCCTTGTGAACGACGATGCTGACGCGCGCAGGGTCCTCCCCGTGAAGCTCCACGCGCACGGGCGCAGTCGGGTCACCGTGATCGAGCGCGTTCGCGACAAGGTTGCCGATGGCCTGGGCGACGCGATGCCTCGGCGAACTCGGGAACGGTGATGCGCCGTGCACGCTCCCGTGCGCCGAATCCCGGCTATTGCAGCTGTCACGCGATCCCAAATCCGGTTCGCGTCAACGGTATCAGCGGCTTCACGGCGGTCTCCGTCGGCGGGACGAGCGGGTGGCGTTGGGGGGCTGCTCGAGCAGCTACTCGCCGGCGTCGCCAAGGCAAGGGTCAGGCGCAGTCACGCTCGGCGCCGTCGAGCCGAGCTGATCGATGCTCGCCGCGAAACCAAGCCCGATCGAGATCGCGTCACATGTCCTCGTGGGGTCTTGGGTGCCGTCCTGCATGATGTCCGACGCCTGCCCAACGGAGTCGAGGAGGCTCTGTAGCGTCGGGGAGTTACACAGGCTCGTGGAGAAGGATCCCACGAGCGCCGAGAGACGCTGCTTGAGATCAGCGGTTGGAAGCACGCCCGAGATAATGCCGACCATCGCGGTCTTGTGCGTCGGGTCGAGCTTCATCGAAATCTGCGCATGTACGATGTCCAGCAGGACTGGGGGGCCTGGCTCGGGCCCGAGCCCCTGGTACACGACCGAGAGCTTGGCGATCGGCCCCGACACCCACGTATCGTTCACCAGGTAGCTGCCAGGGAGCGATTCGGAGGTGCCCTGCTGCATGGACCAGACGTCCGTGCCGTCGAAGCGCGGCACCGGAATCCCACAGAGCCCGGCATCGACGTCGAGGTCAGTACCGCCGGCGACGCGGGCGGACAGGGGATTGTAGCTCGCACCGGCGCCGAGCTGGTCGAGTGACAGGACAACCGCAAAAGGCTGGGGGATGGCGCAGCAGGTGGAGTTGCACGTCTGGGGGACCGTGGGCTGCAGGAGCGGCAGAACAATGTGCCCAAAGGCATTCTCGATCCCGTCGATGCCCTCCTCGTGAACGATCGTCGGTGAGCCCCCCTGCGGAGGCCGACAGAACGCCGCGATGTTGCTTGGAGCCACCCCGTCGATGTTGTAGCCAAACTGCTTCCAAGCGTCGGGCCCAGGGGTTCCATTGGGATCGGCGTTGCCCCAAAGAATGCGGGACATGGCGAACGTGACGGTGCCCGTGCCGTCCGAACGCTGCATGGGCCCTGGGGGCGGCGGTGACGCGAGGCCGCCTCTGCTCTCCCCAACGCTCGCATCCGGGGGACAATCACGGCCAGAGGCTGGCGTGCGGGACGCGCTCGGCTCGGTCCCTGCGCTGCCGCACGCCACGCCCATTGCGACGGCCGCGAGCGTACCGACAAGACCTCCGGCGCAGACCTCCTGAAACCCCATGCCGCGGCCCTTGCCCAAGGTTACCGCAGGTTCGAGTCAGCGGCAGGCGGCCGTCGACATCATGGGTGGTATGCAGTCGGAGCCCGGCAGGTGGGCCACATCTCATGTGGGATCAGATCCAGCCGTCTCAGGGGAGGCCGTTGAAGCCACCGAAGTGGCTCTCACGCTACGGAGCCGCTTGGTTCCCCGTAGGGCTCGAGCGCGCGCCGTGGAACCGGCGCAGGCGCTCGGCAAACCACGCGGGGTCTCGCGCTTGCCGAAAGCATCCGCTGGTGTGGTTCCGATAGTCGACGACGATCGACGCCCACTCCCTGATAGGCAGCACGACCTCGAACGTCGCGATCGGGCGTCGGTACAAAGCCAGAAGAAAGGAGTGTGTCCCCGGCTCGGGTTGCGGCAGCAGGAGCATCAAATGCTGCCCCTCGTCGGAGAAGCTTGCGACGAGATCTTCGAGAAGGTCGGGATTCCTGGGCGCGAGGGATCGTCTGTCGACATCTAGCGGCACGGTGCTGGAGAGACTGATTGTTCCGCCGTCGCCGGCGATCGGCTGACCGCGCGCCGCGCGTCGCAGCTTGGCCATGGGGTTCGCCAGCGCGACCTCGCGTCCAAACACCTTGCACACGAAGTTGACCGCATCCTTCGCTACGGCCTGCAGAATGCTCCCGGTATCAACCACACGTCGGCCTCGTACGACCGGCGCGGGATAGACCGCGGTCTTGCCTGGCGACGACGGCGTGATGTTGAACGTGGGCGACGCGACAATTCGTCGGATACGAGCCTCGTCGGCGGCTTCCGCGATGATCGCGAACTTCCGACACGCGCTCCGGATGATCATGGGAGCGAGCGGCGGGTCGAGATCAAGTGGGACCTCCGAGTGGGTCGAGATGACGACCGCTGGATCGTGCAACTCGGCGATGAACTGCCGCAGCTGATCCACCCCAGCACCGTCTCGCGAGTCCGCTCGAAACTCCGGCGGTTGGCCATCGACGAGCGTGAGCTGCTGGAAGACATGCGGGGTGCGACTCTCGACCGGCCCGTTCCCCTCTGTTCGAACCGCCTTCTGGACGTTCTCGTCAGGGTCGAGCCAGAAGCAGATCGCGCCGTCGATCAGGTGACGCGTGACGCGTTGATCGGGATGCGCCGCGGCGAGGGAGAGGGTCCGCACAAAGCGGATCAGGTGTCCGTCCACCTTCGAGAACGCTCCGTTGCAGACTGCGCAGACGTCATCCTCCAGAACGACGTCGGGGCCGCCAAACGCATCCTGAAGGACGTGCTCGTCCGTTCGCATACCGCGCCCGCCGCAGTAGATGCATGGCAGCAGGCCCCAACGCGACTTGCGAGCAAACGACACCTCTCTGTCCACTTGTATCCCGTACAGCCTTGGCTTGTCCGGGCAGGTGATGCGATGGCATCGCAAGCACTGGCTCACCGGCATGGGCCGGGATCACCCGCCTTGGACCGATCAGGAGCTGCACGATGACGCCAGCGCCCTCACGGCGGATCTGATCGAGACGCACGTGCTCACCTTTCTTGAGTCGGTGCGGGACACGAGCTACCGCCTGGCCAAACCGGCGACTGTGGGCGGAGAGCGCATCGCTATTCCGGAACGCGTCTCAGTGGCGGAACGAGAGGAGGCGGCGTTTCGCATGGGCTTCCGCGGACGCGTCGAGACGAAGGCGCCTGCGACGACCGAGGGGGATGACGAATGAAAGGTCCGACGTTCGAGCAACTCTGCAAGACCCTCGCGACGGACGAGGACTACGCGCTTTGGATCGGCGCCGGTGCCTCGATGGCGATGAGCAAGGGAAAGACGCCGTCTTGGTCGAAGCTCATCTCCGACCTCGGCGCCAAGGTGCCGGCTGCGAAGCGCCCGGCTGCCTGGCAGCACCTCTCATTTCCGGACGAGCTCGAGTTCCTTGGCGCGTACATGGGTCACCACGAGTTTCGCAAGGCACTTCGTGCTGCGATCGTGGACCCGCTCATCACCGCCGACCTCGACATGGCCGTGATGCTCGACCAGTCCACGATCGCGGCGCGCGCGTCGGGGATCGTCTCGTTCAACATCGAGACCATCTCGGCGGTGCCGTTCTCGATCGCGAAGGGCGGAGGATCCTTCAACCCACGTTCGTATACCGAGCCCGGTCCCTACCAGTTCCTTCGCCTGCGCAGCTTCCCCGGGTCGGCCACCCTGCCGGTCTACTTCCCCCACGGCCTGCTCGATCTGACCGGCCGCTGCGTCATGACATCGAGCGAGTACGCGCTGCACAGCATCTCACTGGCAGTGGGGACAGCAGTGAGTGTGTGCCTGGGAGGGAACCTTCTCATCCTGGGCATGAGCCTCGCCGACAAGTACCTCCGCGATGCCGTGCTCACCGGGCGCAGGTGGTTGCGGAACGTCTACTGGGTCGGCAAGGTCGACGAGTTTCAGTTTCGCGAGTGGGCGAGGGTCGCGGTCGAACGCGAGTGCGTGATCGCACCTTCCTCGGATGCGAGCCCCGAAGGGTCCTCCGCAGTGCGAACCACGCGGCGCTCCCTACTTGTTTCTCAGCGCGTCCCCCAAGCGATACACCTTGTCTGCGCCAACCGGCACTGCGAGCTTGGCGCCCTTGAAGTCGTCGCCAATGGGCTGGTAGGTGCCGCCCAGGCATTGAGCGAGGAAGGTCTCCATGATCGCGTCGAATGCGAGGAGGTTCTCTGGCCGCTGGAACACGTGACCCTCGTCGGAGAACGTCAGGTACGTCACGGGAACGCCGTTCTGCTGCACGAGCTTCACGATCCCCTCGCTCTGTTCGGGCCTGCTCACCACGTCGTTCAGGCCCTGGGCGACGAGCAGCGGTTTCTCGATCGCAGACACGTAGGTGATGGGAGACTGCGCCGCGAGAAGCTTCTTGCCCTCCTCGGTACGCCAATCTGCCACGCGCCTTGCGATCTCGTCGGGCGAAGCCATCCAGTTCGGTAGTGCTGCCGCCCAGGACGCAAGGTCCGCCTCGGGCAGCCGCCGATGTCCTGGCAGTTGACGCAGGGAACCCGTCCAAAATGGAAGATCGTCGCTGGGTCGAAGCACTTGGAGCCTGCGTCCTGCGGAGCGCTGCTGTTGGACGTGGAGCATCCAAGCATGACCACCAGGGCGACCAGAGTGCACCCCAACGCTTCAACGGCTACCTCACGAAGTACGTCGTCGCGCGCTTCTGACCCTTGGTGCGGAGCTTCTTTGTCTTGAGCCCCTCCTTCAGCACGCGCGGTACCTCTCGAACGTCGAGGCTCAGCGCCCTGCGAATCTCCTCGGCCCGCAGTCCATTGCCTTTGCTCGCCTTCACGACGCCGACGACCCGCTCCAGCGTCTTGGCGATCTCTTCGACCGAGCGACGTTGGAGACGTCCGGCCTTACGTCCGCTGCTCACACTGCCACCGGCGCGCGGTCCGCGGCGACTGCCGCTTTCGGCGAGAAGGTCATCGAGCGACGCGGAGCGAATCGCCGCAAGGACGCCGTTGGCAAACTGACTTGCGAGTTCGTCTAGCTGGGTGCGGAGTGAGGTCATGGGTTGTCGAGACTACACCATAAGATCAGCGTCGCCTTGATATGGAAGCAGCGACGCAACGAATCATAGGCAGAGAACGCCGTTGCAGTTCTGCGAGCAGCACTGAGATCCGCTTGCGCAGGACGCTCCCTGTGGGAGGCAGGGCGTTGACGTGCACTGAACGAAAACGTGCCCGCCTTGGCTCGTGCAACCGACGGCCGGGCCGCCAAACTTGCACTGCATCGGGAGCTGACTGAGCACGCACGTGCAATCGTAGGTCTCGACGCAATCACACGAAGGCGGGATTGTCGCGCAGTACGCAAAACCGGCGTCGTTCTCTTGGCAGAACCCCTCAGACGTGCACGTGAGGCTCGAACCGGTGGTTCCACACGTGAAGCTAGCCGTTGGCAGCGGAGTACATGAGCCGCTCGAATCGCCTACAGAGTCGGACACGGCGTCGGTCAGGTGCTCACCGGGACTGTCCAGCGACGCGTCACCATCGCCCCTAGTAGCCGCGTCAGGAACGTCGGCAGCGTCGGTGTCTTCGCCGGCCGCGTCGGTTGTACGCGGTACGGGTGCATCGATCCCGGCGACAAGGGCGCACCCGGCAATGAGCGAGGCGATGGTAAGCGCCACGAGTGGCACCAGCGTCGCCCTATAGCGAACGCTCGGGATGAGTCCATGATCCACCCGTCGAAGCGCCCGACCCTTTTCCGCAGGGTGGCTCACCACGTGCCTCGTAGTCCGACGCCACCAGAGGCTCGGCCGATAACGGGTGTGAACTCGATGCTGGTCGCAGTCGCACGCCTGGGCGCCGTCACGTAGAGGGCGACGCCGCCGCCAGCGGCCGCGAGTCCAACGGCGAAGAAGATCGTGCTCAAGGTTGCATCGCTCAGCGCCGTGTTTCGGAGACCCATGCCTGTTGGGTCGCACCCCGTCGCATCGCAATGCCCATTCGCGTTTGATGCGTTGTTGTTCGAGATCGCCGCGATACCGAACGCACCTCCGGCGAGCGCTGACAGAGCGCCGCCCACGACGAGCGCCGTCGCCCAGAGGGAGGTCGGAGCTGCGGTCGCGGACGAGCCGGGCTCGTCACGAGTGACGGCGCCCTGGCCGTAAGGGTTGGGCGCGATTGTCGGGGTAACCGCGCCGACGTCGACAAGCAGCTCGGCACGCTGGCCCTCTCCGAGGTTCACGTCGTACGGCCTATCGTCGTGACCAGAGGCCCTCACGATGATCTTGTGGGGCCCAGGATTCTCGACGACCGGGGTCCCGAGCGTGGCGGGGTCGAAGGCAACCCCGTCGCGAAGGACGACGCAGTCGATAGGCGTCTCGGCTGAGAGCTTGACGGTGAGGTGAGCAAGCCGCTTTTCGATTGATGCGAGGAGGTCATCGGCGACGGTCACGAGCTCGGCGTCTTCAGGTCCTTGGCGAGCAAGCTCGCGCCCCTCCGTCGCATGCTGCTTTGCAGATACGAGATCGCCGATTCTCGACTCGCAGTCGCTCAGGTTCAGGAGTGACTTCGCTGCGGGCTTCAGCTCAAAACTCGCAAGGAAGTGGGGCAGCGCGGCGCGGCAGTTGCCGGCCTGCTTCAACGCGTAGCCCGCTTTCAACTCGGCGACCGCGGCGGACGCGTCCTCGGCCCGCGCGCCGGCCGTCGCCAGAAGCGGAAACGCTAGGAAGAGGAGGCTGGAACACGCGATGGGACAACGCACGGCGGTCAGGGAGCCAGGGGGTCGTGTTTGGGCCGCTGCGGCTTGGGTGTTGTAGGCGGCCTAGGGCTCGGGAGCGCGACGGGCACGTGTGTCGGCACGGCAACGGGCATTGACTCGGTGGGCGTCACCGCCGGCACCGGGCGCGTGCTCTCTGGATCTGCTGGCGCGGTTGTCGTCTCGGGCTCCGCGGCAGCGCCCGACGCTTCGGCCGCAGACTCTTGGGCAAAGGGAAGCGCCGGGACGCTCGCGACGGCCGGAGTCGTGGCGGGTGCAGAGGCCCGCGTACTCGTACGCAGGGCGAGTAGCGCGATCATTCCAAGCGCAAGGGACAGTCCCAGCCCGACTGTCGCTGCAACGAGAGCACGCCGCCGGTAGCGGAGCGTGCTGCTCGCCGTGACCGCTGCGAGCGTCGACCCCAACCGACGTAGCGCGTTGCCGACGCGAGCGAGCGGATGAGCGCCCTCCACCCAGTGGACGATTGCGTCCGTGAGGTGCCGGAGCGCCTGCGCCACTGCATGCGGGTAGCGGAGCCGCGCGTTGTCGCTGGCCACACCGCCCACCGTGTTCGTGACCGGCACTGTCGGGATGGGCAAGGTGTGCTCGCCGACCGACGCGGGTCGCTCGGGCGGCGACGTCGTCATGGCCGGCGGCATCGATCCGACGCGGGTCTTTAGGTCGTCCTCCGCATAGTCGCCGTGTAGCGATGCGCGGATCATCTCGTCCTGAGCGACTGCGAGCGCATCGCGCATGGCCGCAGCGGTCGGCCATCGCTCTTCCTGCCGGAACGCGAGTGCACGGTCGAACACGGCAGCGACCGCCTCGGAGATGTGCGGGACTGCGCTGCGGATCGGCGGCGCCTTCTTCGTGGATGCGAACACCAAAGCTTGCTGAACGCTCTCTCCGCCGTCGCCATGCACATAACGACCAGAAAGGAGTGTGAATGCCGTGGCGCCAACGGCCCATAGGTCGCTGCGCGCATCGACGTCGCGACTGCCGAGCGCCTGCTCAGGCGCCATGTACCAAGGCGTTCCGAAGACTTCGTCGGCACCGGTTAGGGTGCGCGCGCCACCGACAACTCGCTGACGGGCAATCCCGAAGTCGAGGACGCGCAGGCGGCCGTCGCTGGCGAGGAACAGGTTCTCCACCTTCAGGTCGCGGTGCAGGATCTGACGTGCGTGCGCTGCGACAAGCACGCTCAGGAGTTCCAGCATGAGGGTCACCGTTTCCGGCACGCTCAGCTTGCGCCCCTGCTTCGCCCAGCGTGCTTCAAGCGGCTCCCCAGAGAGCAACTCCATAACGAGGAACAGCGAGCCGTCGTCAGCTACCCCGTCGTCGAGCACACGCACGACGGCAGGGTGCTCGACGGCGTTCGCTAGGTACCCCTCTCGCAAGAAGCGGTCGCGGACGCTCGCGTTGGACGCGAGTTCGGGGTGCAGCATCTTGATCGCGACGCGGTTGCCGAGGCGCACATGGGCCGCTTCGTAGACGGCGGCCATCCCGCCAACACCGAGCAGGCGATCGAGGCGGTACTTCGCCAGGAGTACCGCGCCCGTTCGTGCACGTGCGCGTACGACCAGATCGTCTTCGGCCTCCGACATCCTGCCCGCCCGACCATGGAAGTATCCCGCCCGACTGGGATGAACACAAGCTATCGCTAGGTATTACCGGCGAGCGTCGCCTGGGAGCGTCTGCATTGGGTGCGACGCTACGATCCCGACAGACTGGTTCAGGACGTTGGCCGACGCGTCGCGGAACTGCGCCGGGAGCGGGGGCTGACGCAGGAAGCTCTGGCGACCAGGCTTCGGGCAACGATGCAGTGGGTCCAGCAGATCGAATACGGCGCGAACCTGACTTTGTACTCGCTGGCACGCGTGGCGAATGCGCTGGACGTTGCGCTGGACGCGTTTCTCGTCCCGCCCCGGTCTCACGGAGTTGATCGACGCCCTGGAAGGCCGCCGAAGCCGGTCCCGTCGGTGGCCGTCAACGAGGCGGCGAGCAAGCCGCGCCAACGAACGCCGGTGCGGAAGAAGTAGGCCCGCGTCCCGCCACCCGGCGCGCGCCCCGTGGTCGGGTACCCAATTCCGGGCATTGCCCGGGCGGTGGCGCCGCCCGAGAGTCGGGCCAGTGACGTACGAAGAGGCAAGGAAGTGGCTCGCCAAGATCGGTGGAGAGATGGTCGAGGGCAAGGACCAGATGCGCGGCACTGGCTCGATCGTAGTGAGCGTCAAGAGCGCCCGGCATGGCGACGTCCAACGGCACGCGCTCTTCGACGACCGTCTCTCAGGCTACGAGCGCGAGCTGGCCATGCGCCGAGCGTTTGTGCACGCATGCGAAGAGCTGCGGCGGGCGCTCGAATGACACCCCGGCGCGCGCCCCTCACCGCATCTCTCGCAGCCCTCACTTCGGCGTGCGCTTCACTATGGATCCCTGGCCGGGGCCCGGATAGCCGTTGACCATCCAGTACAAGCTGGTGTCGTCCACGGCGATAGCGATGACTTCCGACTGCCCGGTGGCGAGCGTCGCGACGGCGCCTCCGCCCAAGGGGCCCGAGTAAACCGCATTGGACATGTCCGCCCAGTAGGCGCTCGTACCATCGATCGCGAGTGGCCCCGGCGCGGTCGAGGGCGTCTCTGCGTAGAGGACGGTCTGGGTTCCTCCCTGCACGGGGATCGTGCTCAAGCTCGGTGGCATCCAGACCGCCCAGTACACGTGCGTCGCGTTGACGGCGAGGCCCGACGTGGGAACGGTGGGGGCCGGGAGGGAGACCCGCGACGAAGAGCCCCCGGCTTTGGGAGCCTTCATCACGCCATCCATCAGGCTCGTCCAGTAGACGCTCGTGGCGTCCAGCGCGATGTTCCACGGACTCACCCCGGCCGCGAGCGTGGTCGGCGTGCCGCCCGTCAGGGGCAACTTCATCACGGCGCCTTCCATCTGCTCGGTCCAGTAGACGCTCGTGTCGTCCACCGCGATGTGCGAGGGGCTGACGGGGCCTACCGCGAGCGTCGAAACGGCACCACCGCCGACGGGGACTCTCATGACCGCGCCACTCGCGGGGTTCGAGGCGTCCGCGCTTCCGGCAATCCAGTAGACGCTATTGGCGTCCACCGCGATGCCCGAGAGGCGATCGCCTGACGCAAGCGTCGTGACGCCGCCGCCCGCCTTCGGCACCTTCAGAACGAAACCGCCGGTTGGATCTCCGCCCGTCGTCCAGTAGACGTTCGTCGAGTCCAGGGCCATGCCCCACACGGGACCGGATGCGAGCGTGACGACAGTCGTCGCTCCACTCCCCGTGGCGCCGGTCGACCCTCCTTCCGATGAGATGCCGGAGCCGGTCCCGGCGTCACCGTTCTCACCCGCACCACCGCCGGCCACCGGCTCGCTTGCCTGCACGCGCCCTCCGCAGGGGCCATGGAGAGCCGCGAGCGCTCCCAGATAGACGAGACTCGAACGCAGCATGCAGTACCCCTATCCGCGAATCAGCGAGAGTCCTGAGGTGGGGCATCGCGTGCGTCAAGCGGCGACAACGGGCGCGCCCGCCCAAGCGTTGCGCCGGGCGCGCCTTGGACGTCCGCGACCAGCCACGGCGCTCCCGCCCGCTGTTCCGCCGCAGCTACGCCAGGTTGTACAGCGGCCGCAGACGGCATCACGACGACGACTACGCCGCGTCGTGCGCGGCGATGACGGCTGCCGGCCCCGTGAAGGCGGCCAACGACGTCGAGCCGCCGCGGGGCCCGTGACCACGACTGGTCACACCACTCGGTCTCGTCGATCCACCACTACGTGCTCACCGCGGCTCGGCGGCGAGGTCAACGCCCCTCGCGTCAGGGACGATCGTTGAGAATCAACGAGACCGGGGTGCCCTCGATACGCGCCGAGTCTGAGCAAGAATGGATCAGGGCTGCGGTCGTGCCTATGTTTCCGCGTAGCGAGGTGGATCAATGCAACTGAGCGACGAGGCGGATGATCTTTGGGAGAAGATCCAGAAGAACTACGTGAACGCTGGCTATCCGCCCCACGGCGCTTGGTTCGTGCCGCTCGGGGACTCAGGCCCCGTCCGCGAACTGGAAGCCGCCGGGTACATCGAGTCCAAGGCGGTTGGACGCACGCACTTCGTGCTCACATGGAGTGGAATGAGCGAGCTTCTCGACCGCAACGAGATCAGCGACGAGGCCTTCGAACTGCGGCAGAAGATCGCACGCGACTACGAAGCGCAGGGGTTCCCCGCATATCAGTCGTGGATCATCAGACCGGACCCGAGTGAAGAACACGCCGCGAACGAGCTTGCCGCTCGCGGCTATCTGGA
>DATKMS010000326.1:0-20747 GCA_035541735.1 Candidatus Margulisiibacteriota bacterium | reverse complement strand
GCCCAACTAGCCCTCGCTGCCTACGCATTACCCTCCTCCTTTCGATCACGCCACACCATCCTGGCCATGGCGAACCCCTCGACCAAGTGTCGGCCTTATATCCGTGGGGTCAAAAGTTGTCAAGTCAAAAGGCCCTTTTTTCCTCGCGTTCTTTAGCGTGGCAAATATACATAATCGCTCTGGGGACGGCTGCCATTGAAATGCAGGTTGACCGCGGCTGTCCCTCCACCCACCCGAAATTCTTCTGCCACCCCCAACAACGTGTACCCGTATCGCTGATTGTCGCCGACCACACCCCGAAGCCTCGTCTGTCCTGTCAGGGTCCCGTTGACCGCGGCACTGAAAATGGACCGGTCGGGTCCGGCGCGATCGATATCAGAAATCTTGAACTCACGAAAACAGGTCACAGAGTTGCTCGTCGAGAAACGCTGCTCGAATTCGTTGAACACCAGGAACTGAACCGTGATTGGGACCGGGGACTGCGTCTCGAAATCTTCCGAGCACGGCACCAACGTCAGTTTGGTGGTCACGGGCAGCTTCGTCACAGGGTCGATCGCACCGTCAAAAAAATGATCCACGATCAGGATGTTGGGACACCCACTGTACTCGGCTGAGCAACGGCTGCCCGGGCACGCGCTAGCTGTGGCACACTGCGACCCCGCCTTCGGGCCACCAACACAGACGCCGCCACCGAGCACCAATGTGGTCCCTCCGTCGTTCGTGCCGGGAATGGCCGGGATGCCGATCGCATTGTACGCCTCGACGTCGAGGACATCGGGACTTGCTTCGGACCGAATGATCTCGGCCTCCCCCTTCAAGTCATTGCGCTCGACTGGAACGATATTGAAATCAACGGCGATGCACTTCAACTCGCCGATGAACGGATCCTCTGGGACAGGCTGCACACGGTTGGGCGGTTGCCCGCTGACGGTGAGGGGGAAGCATGGCAGTCCGGGCGCGCTCTCGGAACACGGCGCTCCGCCAGCGGAAGCCAACCACGCCACCGGTTGCCGCGGCGTCAGTTGCACGACAAAGTCGCTCTCGTGCCATCCGGCGTCGCAAGTCGCCGGGGACTGACACACATTGGTGGCGCTCCGGTCGTACGGATCGCAGATCGTCGTCGGGGAGTTCGAACAGTGACCGTTGGCGTTCACATAGAAGCAGTACATTGATATCGGACGGTCGGAGGTGTTGCTGATTCGGATCAACGTATCGACCCGACCACGCGTCGTTTGTGGTACCTTTGAGGTGTCGACCACAATCTTGGGAAACACCAGGATGGCAGCAGCCTGGTCCGAGGCGACGTCCGCACGCGCTACCGTAGCGGCGACACCAAGAGCCACGCCGACGGCCAAAGGCCAGCTCGCAGATCGCACCTTCGCTGCCGGTGTTGCCGAGCGCCGTCGCATCTAGAATGCCCCTGGCACCTGGATGATATCGCCGTTCGGCCGAGCGCCCTCGTCGTGCAGATTGAGAGCCGCACGGCTGGTGATCGAGCCCGCGGTCGTCGGTTGGGTATGATACTCCTCAACGACACCAACGAAGCCGGGTTGATTGGCGTCCGCGGGCGACATGCGGGTTTGCGCAAAGCGGGTACCGAGGGTGCCGATCTCCAGGATGCGCCCGATACTGCCGATGGTGTTCAGGCGGAAGTTTCCCCAGCACGTCACCGTCGTGCTCGTTGAGAACTGTGCCTCGAACTCGTTGGTGATCAGAAACTGCACCACAACAGACGGTGGGATTTGGTTCTCGAAATCCTCCGTGCATGGCACCAAAGTGAGTTCGGTGGAGACCGTCGATCTTCCGTTGTTGCCGTTGCCGAACGCCTCGATGACCGGGTCCGTCGCGCCCTCGGCGAAGTGGTTCAGGATAACGGTCTGCGGGCAAGCGTTGTACTCCGCGCCGTTCTTGCAACCAGGGCGTTTGCCTCCACCGAGGCAAAGCGTGTTGTCGCTGTCGTTGGAGTTCAGATCCGTATTGAGGCCGAGGACGCCGACAGCGTTGTACTCACTCACCTCAGCTCGACCGTCGGTTGTCACGATGGTCGCCTCGCCCTTCAGGTGGTTGCCGTTGATCGGCGCTCCGGACGAGTCGACCTCGATGCACTTCAACTCGCCGGTAAAGGGATCATTACCCGCCGGTGGAATCCGCCCGGGATCAAACCCCGCTCCCGAGCAATCGACGTTGCAGCTCTTGTTGTCACTGGGATCGTCAAGGCGACCGCTTGATAGCAACCAGTGTGTCGGTTGCTGCTTGGTGAGAAAGATCTCGAAGTCGACTTCTTGCCAGATGGGTACGTTGGTCGGCCCCGGCGGGCGTGTGGCGTCGGGCGGCACCGCGTTCACATAGAAGCAATGGGCAAAAACCATTGAGTTCGACGTGTTCGAAATTCGGATGATAGTGTCCACCGGGGTACCGGTCTGCAGGCCGAGCGAGTCGAACACAAGCTTGGGAAAGATGAGGATGGACGCGCTGCGTTCGGTCGTGATGTCGGCGCACGCAGCAGGGATGTTCGCGATGAGTGCGAGGCCCGTTGCCACCACCCAGCGCCCAATCATCCCGCTCGCACTTCCCATCGATCCCATAGTTTCGGTCGCTCCACAACGCCGGGAATCTCTGGACCCAGGCAGTCCTCGCCTGCCAACCCACCCGCGGCTCTGCACCGCGAGTGCGCCGCTTATAGACCCCTCCGCGAATAGAGTCAACCAAAATGGCCAGGAAAAACAGCGTTCCGCAGCCTCTGCTCACGCGTCGATCGGGGTGAGCCAACGATGGTAGGCAGCATCTTCGCCGCGGGTGATCGCCGTAAATCGGTGTTGCAACTCCCGGGTGAGTGGTCCGGGCTGGCCGGCACCGATCTGACGGTCGTCGACCTCGCGCACAGGGGTGACCTCGGCCGCCGTGCCTGTCATGAACACCTCATCCGCCAAGTAGGCCTCGTCACGGGTGAACCGCTCTTCGCTCACACCGATGCCCCCAGCGCGCAGCAGCGTCAGGACCGCGTCGCGCGTGATCCCGGCTAATATGGAGGTCTGCGGCGTCGTTTTCACATGGCCGCCCCGTACAATGAACAGGTTTTCACCGCTGCACTCGGCCACAAAGCCGTCGGTATCCAGCATCATGGCTTCGTCATACCCCAGCCCGCGTGCCTCGACGGCGGCGAGGATCGAGTTGACGTAGTTCCCCACTGCCTTGGCCTTGGTCATGTGCGTATTGACGTGCATACGCTGAAACGACGAGGTCTTCAGCCGCACGCCCTTGCGCACGCCTTCGTCGCCCAGATACGCGCCCCACGACCATACAATGATCGCCACACGCACCGGGTTGTTCACCGCCGCCAGCCCCATCTCCCCCTCCCCAAGGAACACGAGCGGGCGGATGTAACAGGACTTTAGCCGGCTGGCACGCACGGTCTCGATGCAGGCGCCGGTAATCTGCTCGCGAGTGAACGGGATACGCATGCCCAGGATGTGCGCCGAGCCGAAGAGCCGGTCAACATGCTCGTGCAAGCGAAAGATCGCCGGCCGAGCGTCATGGCCCTCATAACAGCGAATGCCTTCGAAGACGCCGAGCCCGTAGTGCAAAGTGTGCGTCAGCACGTGCACCTGGGCCGCGTCCCACGGCACCAGCTCGCCGTCAAACCATATGAACTCCGTCTTCTGCACCCTGTAACCCCTTCCCCGCCTCGCTAACCGAAGCAATGTGCACAGTCAATGCAAACTGCCGGGGCTGCCGAGCGGCGGCAGACCGGCCGCGGCCTGGTTGAACCACCGCTCATAGCAGGCGCGAATGGCCTCACGCCGGACCTCGTATTCGTGCCACAGTGCTTCTCCCGCAGCGCTGCCGCTGCCGGCAAACCGCATGCGCTTCGCAACCGTGGTCAAATCCATGCGGCCGCGGTCAATGTCCTCGACGGGCCGGTCATGCGCCAAACGCAGGGCATTTTCGACACGGCGCAAAAACCGATAGCCGTCCCTCAACACGGCATGATCAGCCGCCGGCAGCACACCGATTTCGCCGAGCACGTCGAGGGCATCGAGGGTGCTGCGCAACCGCAGGCGCGGCTCCTGCACGCCGTACGAGAGCTGCAGCATCTGCGTCAGAAATTCCACGTCGACGAGGCCGCCGCGCCCCGTCTTGATGTTGATGTGTTCACGGCTCTCGCGCGCCAGCTCGCGCTCCATGCGTTGCCGGAGCCGGCGAATCTCCTTGGCCTCCTCAGACGTGAGCGGTGCCCGATAGACGAACCCCGTGACGATGGCTGCCACGGCTGCGGAGAGCGCCGCATCACCGGCAACCGGGCGCGCCTTGATCAACGCCTGGCGCTCCCACACCTGCGCACTCGACTCGTGATAGCGCCGAAACCCCTCGAGTGACGACACCAGCGGCCCCGATCGCCCCGACGGCCGCAGGCGCGTGTCGATCCGGTAGACGATACCCTCGCGCGTCGTCGTCTGCAGCACCGTGATCAGGCGTTGCGCTAACTTGGAGAACTGCTCATGCGCGGTCACCGAGGTCGCCGCGGCGTCATAGACAAAGATGAGGTCCAAGTCGGAGTTGTAGTTGAGCTCGGCGCCCCCGAGCTTCCCGAGACCCAAGATGACCATCTCGCCTGGTAGCCCGTTCCAGCCGTAGCGTGCACAGACATCGCGTGTCGCAAGGGTCGTCGCCGCCCGCAAGCACACCTCCGCCAGCGTCGTCAGCTCGCGGCTCACCTCAACCGGTTCGAACAGGGACTGCAAGTCGTTGACGCCGATGCGCAGGAACTCTTGATTGCGGAAACGCCGCAAGGCGTCGAGAGCATCTTCGAAGTCGGGCGCGCTGCCGAGCATCCGGTCGAGCTCGGCGGCCAGGTCGCCCGCCGCCCGGTGCACACGCACGAGGTCGGCGCGCACCAGGGTGTCGATCTGCTCAGGATGACGAATCAAGACATTGGCAAGGAATTGGCTGCCGCCGAACAGATCCACCAACATGCGCAACGTCCCCGGGTTCTCGTGGAGCAGCGCCAGGAAGCTGGTGCGCGCGCCGACCGCGGACACAAACGTCGCCATGTTTTGTAAGGCCAGGTCCGGATCGGCAGCCCGCAGGATGGTCCCGAGCAACGCCGGCGCCAGCTCGTACAACACCTTCTTGCGCCGCGGGCGGGCACGCGCCGACACCGGGCCATCGCGCAACAACACCAAGTTGGTGTAGCTGGTCTCGGGATCGGCGAAGCCGAGGGCGCGCAGGCGCTCGATGCTGGGTTCGCGTGCGTCCAGATCACGCAGCAGCTGCACGCTTTCCGGGTCGCCAGCACGGCGGGTCTCCGCCGCCGGTTCGTAGAAGAGTTTCTCGAAGGCGCGGCGCACACGCTCGGTGTGCCGGTCGATGTTGCGCCACAGCTGCGCGAGCAGCTCTTCACCACGATAGCCGAGGCGGCGTGCCAGTGTCTCCTGTTCGCGCGCCGCCTTGGGCACCACGTGTGTCTGCCGCTGATGCACGATCTGGATCTTGTGCTCGACGTCGCGCAGAAAGCGATACGCGGCCGCCAGCTCCACACCTTCGTCTGCCGGCAGATAGCCGCACTCGACTAGCCGCGCCAACGTCGGCAACGAGCCGCGTGTCCGCAGGCGTTCGTCGCGCCCGCCGTTGATGAGTTGCAGGACCTGCACGAGGAACTCGATCTCGCGGATGCCGCCACGGCCGAGCTTGACGTTGCCGCGCCCAGCCTTGTCGCGCAGCTCCGCTTCCACCCGGGCCTTCATCTCTTTGATGTCGGTCACCGTCGCGAAGTCGAGGTAGCGCCGGTACACAAACGGCCGGATCTCCCGCAAGAACTGTTCGCCCAGCTCCACAGCACCGGCGATCGGGCGCGCCGGAATCATCGCTGTGCGCTCCCAGGTCTGGCCGTACGACTCGTAATACAACAGCGCGTCATGAAGGGGATTGACGATGGGACCGTTGATGCCGTCCGGACGCAGTCGCAGATCGACCCGGAACGCAAAGCCGGCCCCCGTCACTTCCTGGAGCGCGCGGGTGACGAGCTCGGCAAGGCGGGTGTAGTACTCGCGCGCCGCCAGGCTGCCGCGTGGGCCGCCGACGGTCTCGCCCGCACCGGAGGCGCACAAGTACATCACATCGACGTCCGAGCTGAAGTTCAGTTCGCCACCGCCCAGCTTGCCCATGGCGAGCACGACGAAAGAGTCGGCAGTGCCGACTGCGGTGGGCTGCGTGCTGCTGTCCTGCACACAAAGCTCGCCGTAGTGTGCGCGCAGCGTCTGCTGTGCCCAATCGCATGCGGCGGCAAAGGCGCCCGCGGCCAGCGCGCTCAACTCGGTCATGGTCACGTCGACGGTGTAGTGGCCGGCGAGATCGTTGAGCCCGATGCGCAAATATTCGAGGTGCCGCACCTGCCGTAAGCGTTCGGAGAATTCCTCCCACCCCAGTGTGGCGGCGTGGGCGATCTCGCGCCGATGGTCGGCTGCCGAACGCGGCGGCGCGTGCCAGCAGCGGAGGAAGAGGTCCCTCCAGCCCGCGCCGGCGGCACGTAACGTACCGGACAGCACCTGGCTACCGCCAAGCAGGGTGAACAGTCCGGAGAGCTCCTCTGTGTCGAGGCCACCGGCGCCAGCCATGTCCGTGGACGACTCAACCAGCGCTTCCCAGTTGGCGAGCGCCATGGCCGGATCGGGTGCCGCAGCCACCAGCGCTATCAACCGCTCAGCGACCGCAGGCGCGTGCGGGCGCACGAGGTCGGCAGCGCGCGCCACGCGTGCCGCGTCGACGCCGAAGTGTGCGAGGACCTGGGGAACAGGCTCCATGGCCGGGTATCTATCGCACCCGATAGGGCTCGGCCACAGACCTCACGAAGTCCCTCGAAGCGGACAGCTCCGTTCAGGACGCGGAACCTGCGAGCGCACCGTGCGCCAGGCCGGCGGGGTGCATCGCCACGCGTTCGAGCGCGTGCGCCACGATCCATGCCTGCAGATCGCGCGCCGCGCGGGCAGCCAAGACGCGGCGCTTGTCGCGGCCGTGCGCCTGAGCCGTCAGGGGCGGAAACAAGCCGTAGTTGGCATTCATTGGCTGGAAATCGCGCCGGCGCGGATCGCTGACGTAGTGCACAAGCGCGCCCAGCGCGGTGGTTGCCGGCGGCACGATGCATGGCTGACCGTGCAGGAGATGCGCGACGTTGATCGCGGCAAGCAAACCGGCGGCAGCAGACTCGACGTACCCCTCGACCCCGATCAACTGCCCTGCCACGAACGTGTCCGGGCGCATCCGCAGCTGCAACGTCGGCAACAGCACGCGCGGCGAGTTGATGAACGTATTGCGATGCAGGCTGCCCAGACGCACGAACTCGGCGTGCTCCAAGCCGGGAATCATGCGCAGCACCCGGCGTTGCTCGGGGTAGGTCATCTTCGTTTGAAAACCGACCATGTTGTAGAGCGTTGCCTCGTGATTGTCCTGGCGCAGCTGCACCACGGCGTGCGGTTGCTGGCCGGTGCGCGGATCGCGCAGGCCGACCGGCCGCATCGGGCCAAAAGCCAGCGTCGCCGGGCCGCGCCGCGCCATCTCCTCGATCGGCATGCACCCTTCGAAGTAGATGCAGCGCTCGAAGTCCTTGGTCGGCACCGTTTGCGCCCTCACCACCGCATCGACGAAGCAGTGGTATTCGTCACCGGTCATCGGGCAGTTGAGATAATCCTCCCCACCTTTGCCGTAGCGCGAGGCCGAGAAGGCCACGCGGCGGTCGATCGATTCGGCCGTGACGATGGGAGCAATCGCATCGTAGAAATAGAGGTAACCGTGACCAACGGTCGTCTGCAGGCACTGCGACAGCGCCGGTGAGGTGAGCGGACCGGTGGCGACGATGGTTGGCCCAGCGGGCAGTGCCGTCAGTTCCTCACGCACCACGGTGACTTCGGGAAGCGCCAGGATGGCGGCGGTGAGCTGCGCGGCGAACAGATCCCGGTCGACGGCGAGCGCCGACCCGGCGGGCACGCGCGTCCGATCCGCCACCTGCATGACCAGCGACCCGAGCTGCCGCATCTCTTCCTTCAACAGCCCCACCGCGGTGTCGAGCGCCGCGCTCCGGAACGAGTTGGAGCACACCAACTCCGCCAGCTGATCAGTGTGATGCGCTGGCGTCGAACGCACCGGGCGCATCTCGTACAACCGCACCGCGATGCCGCGCCGCGCCAGCTGCCACGCGGCCTCCGCTCCGGCCAGCCCGCCGCCGATCACGGTCACCGGGGAATTGCGAATTTCCGCGTCCATTAGCTTGCTCTGGTCTTCAATTCGAGATTCGCAATCCGCAATTCGCGATTCTTCACACCGCTTCCGCCTCTTCGACCGTCTCCTGATACTTGCAGCCTTCGCTCAGGCAGCGGCGCACGGTGCCAGCGCGTTTGGTCGTCTTCTCGACGATGAACGGGGCGTTGCACTGCGGGCAGGGCTCGGGGATCGGCCGGTCCCACGTGGCGAACTTGCACTTCGGGTAGCGGTTGCAGCTGTAGAACGTCTTGCCGCCGCGCGAGCGCTTCTCCATGATCTCGCCCTCGCCGCAGTCCGGACATTTGACGCCCGTAGGGACCGGACGCACCAACGAGCGCACGGTTTTGCACTCCGGGTAGCCTGTGCAGCCGAGGAATTTGCCGTAGCGGCCGAAGCGCACCTGCATCGGGCGGCCGCAGTTCTCACACTTTTCGTCGATCACCTCGGCTTCCTGGATCTTGATGGTGCCCTCGGCGTCGCGCGTGAAGTTCTTGGTGTTTTTGCACTCCGGGTAGTTGGGGCACGCCAGGAACTCGCCGCCGCGCCCCCACTTGATGACCATCATGGCGTCGCAGCTGGCGCACGGGATGTCGGTGGGCTGGCCGCCGCGCTTGACGTCACGCATACGCTCCTCAGCGTGCTCGAGATCGCGCGCGAACGGATCGTAGAAGCGCCGCATGGCCGCCAGCCACTTCTCCTTCCCCTCCTCGATCTTGTCGAGCTCGTCCTCCATGCCGGCCGTGAACTCGACGTTGAGGATGTCGGGGAACGCATCGACCAGCAACTCGGTCACCAGGAAGCCGAGCTCCGTGGGCCGCAAGCGGCGCGACTTGTCCTCAACAACATACTCCTTGTTGAGGATCGTCCCCATGATGCTGGCGTAGGTCGACGGCCGGCCGATGCCTTTTTCTTCCAGCTCCTTGATCAGCGTCGCCTGGCTGAAGCGCGGTGGCGGCTGCGTGAAGTGCTGCTCGGGGAGCAACTCGTGCAGCGTCAGCCGCTCGCCCTCGCGCAGCGGCGGCAGTTGGCGTTCCGACTCATCGTCCTCGTCGTCCTCCGTGCGCTCCTCGTCCCGGCCTTCGGTGTAGACGCGGATGAAGCCGTCGAACTTCATGATCTGGCCGCTGGCGCGGAAGAGCGTGTCGGCAGCGGTGATGTCGACCGTCGTCTGGTCGAACACCGCCGGTACCATCTGGCTGGCGACGAAGCGGTTCCAGATCAGGGTGTACAGCGCCAGCTCTTCCTTGGAGAGGAAGGGCACCACCCGCTCCGGCGTGTAGTCTAATGATGTCGGCC
This sequence comes from Candidatus Margulisiibacteriota bacterium, assembly GCA_035541735.1. Lineage (GTDB taxonomy): Bacteria > Desulfobacterota > Binatia > HRBIN30 > HRBIN30 > DATKMS01. The sequence goes on along the minus strand of DATKMS010000326.1, from coordinate 11,198 downwards.
GGATCGCTTCGTGCGCATCCTGCGCCCCCTTCTTGCTCGGATAGGAGACCGGCTGCTCGGGGAGGTACTCTTTCCCGAAGCGCTCACCGATGAAGTGGCGCACCTGCTGCAACGCCTCGGGAGCGATGCGCGTCGAGTCAGTCCGCATGTACGTAATCAGGCCGACGGCGCCCTCGCCGCCCAACTCGACGCCCTCGTAGAGATGCTGCGCGATGCGCATCGTGCGGCTCGGGGCGTAGCCCAGCTTGCGCGACGCTTCCTGCTGCAGGCGCGACGTGATGAACGGCGGGGTGGGGAAGCGGCGGCGCTCCTTGCGCTCGACTTTGACGACCACCCAGTCGGCGCTGCGCAGGCGATCAACGATGGTCTGTGCCGCGGCTGCGTTCTCGACGCGGAATTTGTCCGGATCGAGCTTGTCGTTGCCGATGCGGAACAGGCGTGCCGAGAACGGCGGCGGGGTGTCGCCTTCGAGGCGTGCAGTGACCGACCAGTACTCCTTTGGCACGAACGCCTGGATCTCACGCTCGCGTTCGCAGATGATGCGCACGGCCACCGACTGCACGCGCCCGGCGGAGAGGCCACGCCGCACCTTCTTCCACAACAGCGGGCTGATCTGGTAGCCGACGAGGCGGTCGAGGATGCGCCGCGTCTGCTGCGCTTCGTAGAGGTTGCGATCGAGTTTCTGCGGGTTGCGGATGGCTTCCTGCACCGAACGTTTGGTGATCTCGTTGAACAGCACGCGGTGGATGTTGCCTTGCTCCTTCTTGCCGATCGTTTCGGCGATGTGCCAGGCGATGGCCTCGCCCTCGCGATCCGGGTCGGGCGCCAGGTAGATGTTCTCCTTCCCCTTCGCAGCTTTCTTCAGATCGTCGATGATTTTCTTCTTGCCGTGCAGGACGTGGTACTCAGGCTCGAAGTCGTTCTCGATGTCGACGCCGAGCTTGCTCTTCGGCAAGTCCATGACATGGCCGACCGAGGCCTTCACCGTGAAGTCCCTTCCCAAATACTTCTCCAGCGTGCGCGCCTTGGCGGGCGACTCGACGATGACCAGGTTCTTCGCCATGCGCTATTCCTTAGCCGGGTTACGCGGAACGTCAATCGCAGATGCCGCGAAGTGCTTGCCCGGCAGTTGCTGCACAACGCCCTTCAGCTCCAATGCCAGGAGAAGTTGCAGGACGGCGGCAGGTGGCATGGCACTGCGCGCAATGATCTGGTCGATGTGCAGCGTTTCGTGCCGCATGCACGCTACCACCGCGGCCTCGGCGCGGTCGAGCTCCACCGGCGCCGCGGGCGCAACGCGGGTGAGCAGCTGGGGGGCGATCTCCTCCAAGACGTCCTCCGCGCATTGCGTCAACTTGGCCCCCTCGCGGATGAGCCGATGCGTGCCGCGCGTCCGTTCGCCGACAGCGCCGGGCACGGCAAACACGTCGCGGCCTTGTTCCGCCGCGAGCGTGGCAGTGATCAGCGAGCCGCTCTTTTCCGCCGCCTCGACGATCACCGTTCCCAGCGCCAGCCCGCTGATGATGCGGTTCCGGTTCGGAAAGTTTTCTGCATCCGGCTGTGCACCCATGGGCAACTCCGTCACCACGGCTCCTTGCTGGCTGATCGCTCGAAAGAGGGCATGATGCTCACTCGGATACACCACGTCAATGCCCGACCCCATGACGGCAATGGTGCGTCCACCCGCTCGCATCGTTGTCCAGTGCGCCGCAGCATCAGTGCCGCGTGCGAGGCCGCTGACCACCGTGACGCCGTAGCGCACCAGTCCCTCGGCCAACTCGCGGGTCATGCGCATGCCGTACGCGCTGACGTTGCGCGAGCCCACGAGCGCCACCGCCATGAGGTCGCGCGGCAACAAATCGCCGTGCACGAACAGGAATGGGGGCGGGTCGTGAATCTCGCGGAGATTGGCGGGATAGGACGCGTCGTTCCACTTTACCAACCTCGCGCCCGAACGCCCGAGCTCCCCCAGCTGCGCATCGATCGTCGTCCAGCCATCGAAGGCGCGGATCGCTCGCGCGACCTCCGGACGCACGCCGGCGCATTCGAGCGCATGGGCGCTCGCCCGGAAGACCGCACCGGGTTCACCGAAACTCCGCAGCAGTCCCTGATAGACGATGGGCCCAACGCCGCGTACGGCGCGCAGCGCCAACCACGACCGCCAGTCATCGCCTGCCGTCGCCACAACCCACTCTCACTTTTGCTCTCTTCGCCGCGCTTGGCGCTCGCGATACAACCGCTCCGTGAACCCGCCCTCCTCCAGAAACTGCTCCTCGAGTCGCTGCAACTGCCGCCTCAGGAGAAAGCTGGCCTGATTGATTAGGCAGATCAGCGTATTCGCAGCCACCTCCGGCGAAGCAGTAGCTATGCTGTAAGGATCAGATGGGTCGGACCGGTCGGATCCGTCCGACCGGTCCAGCTGATACCGCCGCCGCACGGCCAGTGCTTCCGGCGAGTCCTTGTCCCACAGGCGGAGCCGCCGCTGGCGCAGGAAATCCTGATAGTCGAGCAGCAATTCTTCGAGGCTGGCGCGCGCTACACCGGTCAGTTTGAGTTCGGCCTTCTTGGAAGTTGCTGAAGCCATGCTGCCTTCGGCGATGTTCTGCACGCCGCTGCGGGCGGCCTGCACCATCTGGTCGTGCGTGCGCGAGCGCTTCTCCACGAAGCGATCGCAGAAGATGACGGTTGCGTCGTATACCTGCTGCGCACACTGAAAGCTCCGTAGACTCTGGTAGCCGCCATGCGGCGGGATGACAGCGCCTTCACCATCCATGAGCTCGCATCCTTCTTTGTCCCTGAAGATACATAATCAATTGTAGATGAACAATGGAATCGACATTCATGGTCGATCATCATGAAGATGACTTTTGGACTGATTGTATGCTACATTGGAACAACGATGCTTGCCACGGTCCTCTCCAGCGCCGTCCACGGCATCGATGCCCTCCTCGTCGAGGTGGAGGTCGACATCACCTCCGGCCTGCCGCAGATGGCCGTCGTCGGGCTGCCGGAAGGGGCGGTCAAGGAGAGCAAGGACCGCGTACGCTCGGCGCTGAAGAATTCAGGCTACGAGTTCCCGGCGCGCAGGATCACCATCAACCTGGCGCCCGCCGACATCAAGAAGGAAGGCTCGGCCTACGATCTGCCGATCGGGCTCGGGTTGCTCGCCGCCAACGGCCTGCTGCCTGCGCAGAAGCTGCGCGAGTACTCGATCCTCGGCGAGTTGTCGCTGGATGGGCGCGTCAAAGCGGTGCGTGGCGCGCTCCCCATCGCCGCCGCCGCCAGCGAGAAGGGCCTGCGCGGCATCTTGCTGCCGCCGGATAACGCGCAGGAAGCCGCCGTCGTCAACGGCCTCGACATCATCCCGGTCGGCACGCTTGCTGAAGCGTTCGAGTTCCTGCGTGGTGAGCGCGCGATCGACCCCATCCACGTCGATCTGCGCAGTGTGTTCTCCAACCACGCGCACTACGAAGTCGACTTCAGCGAAGTGAAGGGACAGGAGCACGTCAAGCGCGCCCTCGAAGTGGCGGCCGGGGGCGGCCACAACGTCATCATGGTCGGCCCGCCGGGCTCGGGGAAGACGATGCTGGCGAAGCGGCTGGCGACCATCCTGCCGGCGCTCACCCTGGCGGAGGCCATCGAGACCACGCGCGTGCACAGTGTCATGGGTCTTATGGACGGCCGCGCACTGGTAGCGACGCGGCCCTTCCGCTCGCCGCACCACACCATCAGCGACGCCGGCCTGATCGGCGGCGGCACCATCCCGAAGCCCGGCGAGGTCAGCCTCGCGCATCACGGCGTGCTCTTCCTCGATGAACTACCGGAGTTTCGCAAGAACGTGCTGGAGGTGCTGCGCCAACCGCTCGAAGAAATGCGCATCACCATCTCCCGCGCTGTCGGCTCGATCACCTACCCGGCCAACGTCATGCTGGTCGCCGCGATGAACCCCTGCATGTGTGGCTTCCTGGGCGATCCAACCAAGGACTGCACGTGTTCTGCCCTGCAAGTCCAGCGCTACCGCGCCAAGATCTCCGGTCCGCTCCTCGATCGCATCGACATTCAAGTCGAAGTGCCGGCGGTGCGGTACAAGGAACTTGCCGACCAGAGCAGTGGTGAGACCTCGGAAGCGATCCGGGCTCGCGTCGATCGCGCCCGCGAGATCCAGCTTCGACGCTTTGAGGGCCGCAAGATTTTCTGCAACGCACAGATGAGCCCGCGCGATCTGAAGCGCTTCTGCCACATCGACGCGGCCCCCGAAAAGCTACTGGAAACCGCGATGACCAAGCTCGGCCTGAGCGCCCGCGCATACACGCGGATCCTGAAAGTCGCACGCACCATCGCCGACCTCGATGCGGCCACGGACATCGGTGCGGCGCATGTGGCCGAGGCGATTCAGTACCGGAGCTTGGACCGCTCGTTTCACTGAGGGCGACGCGCCGGAGGAATGGAAGATCAAGACGATTGAACTGTGTGCCAACCCATGGAATTGAGCCGCCCGACCCTACGCGGATTGGGTCTAAACCGGCAGACGTTGTCCCAAGCTGCGACAGGGTCAGCTTACTGCACCCATTCAGTGCATTGTTCACCGCCTGAATGATCACCGCAACGGTGACGTGAGCGCCACTCGGCACGCCATCCGGGCATGCCGACGATTGGATAGCGCCGAGTGCGATGCTCACGAGCGTGATGAGGTTGTTGCCAGCCAACGCGCTTGTGGTCTTGAAGACGTGGCCGGCCGGGCGTCCCCGCGTCGAATCCCGAAAGCGTCACGTAGAGCGTGTTGGCCTCGGTCGGATCAAACGCCAGATCCGTCACCTATCGATTGAGGCGCCCACGTCACTTGCATTTCAGCGTGCGCCCCGATCTGTTGAACGCACAGGTTGCGCTCGTGTGGCCGCACTGTCCACCTGCCGGACCGAGGATTATCCGCGCGGTTACGGGCAGGTCGGTTGGGGTCACTGCGTAGTGTCCGCCTTTGCCATTCACCGTGAACTTCACCAGACCAGGAGTCACGCTTGATTGGTCTTGAATGACGACTTTGTATATCCCACCCAGTTTCGCCGGCGTCTTATCCAGGTAGGTCCACTTGGTCCCAGCCTTGTTCACCTTCCAGCCCCTTCCTGACGGCTTAGCGAAGGCACCAGCGGGAATCGCGACGTCGAACACGGTACCTTCGAACTCCGTACCGGTGGCGCCGCTGGCGAGCACGCGCACGCCGTTAACGAGCGGATTGAGGGCTGGATCGACCGGCGAGGGAAGGGTCAGCTGCCCTGAGAAGGTGAGCGTGTCGTCGCCCGCTGGCGTGTTCAGCTTGCCGATGCTGAGCCTGGGCTGCATCACATCGACAGCGACGCTGCCGTCTGAACACGCTTTGCTCGACCACAGGCAACGGCCGCCGACGAGGTCGCACGTCTCAACGCCATTGCCGGCGTTCTGATCGTTGCAGTCCGCGTCGCTGCGGCACGCGAGCACAAAAGCACCGCGCCCATACGTGAAGGCGAACGGCCGGCGCGTCGTGGCGTGTATCTCCAGGTCGAACACGGCGACGTTCGGCATTCCGGTCTCGGGTCCCATGTGCGTCCACGTGTTTGCACCGTCAGTGCTCTTCCACACACCCATGTCTGCACCTGCGTAGACAATCAGCGGGTCGACGGGGTCGACGGCGATGGCGTTCTGCGGCTGGTTCACAGGCGGGCTGACGTTGAACCATGCCGGAGCGGCAGCCAACGCATTCGTGGTTTTGAAGACATGGCCTGGCTGCCCCGGCGTGCCGTCGTCGAATCCGGAGAGCGTCACGTAGAGGATGTTGGCGTCGGTGGGATCAAACGCCAGATCGGTCACGAACCGATCGGGGACGGCGTTGCTCGCGTCGAGATCATCCCAGGTCTTGCCGCTGTCCACGGTGCGGCGCAGGCGCCCATCCCCGGTGGCAAACGCGTAGGTGTGGCAGGTGGCATCGGACGCCGAGAACCCCATGGCCGTAATGCAGCCGGCACTCGTGGTAAACGTGGAAAACACACTCCCGCACACTCCCATCTCGGGACCGTTGGCGGCCCACGTTGCACCGCCCGAGAAGAAATTCGTGGTGCGCCAGAGGTTGTCGGTGCCGGCGATGAACACATCGTCGTTGGCCGGGCACTTCTCGAAGCGGCTGCCGAAGGCTGCTCCGGTCAGATCGATGCCATTCCCCGCCGAAGTAATCGAAACGCGCCCACTGGGCGCGGCGACCGCCCGGAAAATCTCCAGGGACTGAGCGGCGAGCGCCCAGTGCGTGTCCGGCGCGCGCGATGAAATCGCCGTATCGAGACCATCGATGTTGAACAAAACGGACGGCCAGGTGTCCGCACCGGTCCACCTTTCAAAGCCGTTGTCTTGACTGCCCGCCAAAGCAAAGTTGGGGTTGGTGGGGTGGAGAGCGCCTTTGTTGAACTGGGTGATTGCCAAGCTCGTGTTGTGATCGGTCCACGTGGCGCCGTCATCAGTGGTGCTCCACAGACCACCATCGTTTCCGACGATCAGTCGGTTTCCTGCCCACGCGAGCGTCTGTTGGTCGACGTGGATGCCGCGCAGCGCATCGCCGGTCCTACTGATCTCCATCCAGGTTGTACCGTCGAACTTCCAGAGTGGCACGCCGGCCGCGTAGAGAATGTCGGGGGCCGATTGGTCGACGAGCAGCGCGTGATCATAGTGGCATTGCGGCTTCACACCCCAGGCATCCTGAGGGGCCACACCCCAGCCGCAATACCCGTACAGTCCCGTACCATTGTCGGTTTGTCTGACATCGATCTGCGTCCAGGAGGGTGTCGGGTCCCACGCGTTGGTCGTCTTCCAGAGGCCGAGCAACGCGCCGTCATGGCCCACTCCTTGACGGTCGAAGGCATCTTGGATGCTCACGTAGAGGACATTGGGGTTTGATGGAGCCAGTGCCAGTTCCACCCGCCCGACGCCACCCGGCTCGGCATCCCACGGGCCGGCGATCAATGTCCAGCTGTCCCCGGCATCCGTCGACCTGTACAGGTCGTTCCGCACGGCATTGAACGGTGCAGGTCCCACGCACGGCAGCGGCCCATCGCTGCACTCCTGAGACCCGATGGCCCCGAACTGATGACTAAAGTTTCCGCGATCGACGGCAAGCGCACTGGCGCGTCCGATCAGTCTGTTGGACCAGGTGGCTCCGCCGTCCGAGGACTTGAAGATTCCGGCCTGCGGAGCGAGCGGTAGCTCGATATACGACCGGCGTCCGAATCCCCGATCCCGGGTCGCCGCCACCACAATGCCGGCATCGGCCGGATCGACCTCCAGAGCACTGAACGAGGTCCCGGAGAAGGTCGCGGTGGCCAGCAATTGCCACGTCGCGCCGGCATCAGTGGACTTGAGAAGGCCCGCTCCACCATACGCATCGCCGCCGGCAACGGCCTCTCCTGTGCCGGCGTAGACGACGTCGGGTGCGCCGGGAGCAAATGCAATGGCGCCCGTCGCCAGTGAGGCTGCGGCATCGGTCTTCGGCGTCCACGTCGTACCCGCATCACGGGTTTCCCAAATGCCACCCTGTGCCGCACCGATCAGCCAGTGCTGCAGATCCCGCGGATCGACAGCAATCGCGGCGACCCGCCCGCTCACCGGCCGCTTGTCAACGATCGGAGCGGGACCGATGTTCACCCACCTGTCACTGTCCGCAGCGGCGGCGCCGCCAGTGGCGGACGAGCGCGCAGCTCGGGCTGCGTGAATCTGTCGCAAGGCGCGCATCTGTGCACCGTCGGGGATATGGCCCAATGGGTAAGCGCGTTGCTGGAAAGCCCACCACTCGCGCGCGCCGGGCGCCTCATCCGTCTCGGCGTGCACCGCGTGGACGCCGCTGGAGGCGACAGCCGCGCACATCACCAAGAGCGTGCGCGTACCGAACCGGCTGAGACCGTGAGAGCGTACCTTGAAGGGCATGTGTCCTTCCTCCGATTTCCCCGTCAACATCAGAACCCTTTCCTACTGCCCCTCACCACAGCTGTTCAGTGCGTTGTTCACTGCCTGGACGATCACCGCGACGGTAACGTCCGCCCCGCTCGGCACGCCACTCGCGCACGCCGACGGCTGTGCAGTGCCGAGTGCGATGTCCACCAGCGTGATGATGTCGTTGACCGCAACCGTGTGGGTGCCACCGCAGTCGCCAATACACGACGACGGTGCGGTGCCGTCAGCTTCGTAGGCGCCGATGGAGCACTGTGTGTGGCCGCTGCCGGGGCGCACGAAGCCGCGCTGGTCGAGGTTGTTCACCGGTGCTGCCGCACAGACGGTTTGATCGCCGGCGCCAATCGCCGGACTGGTTGGCAGTAGCGCGATCGTCTGCGTCGGCCCACCGTTGCTCCGCAGTCCCGCCGGATCGAGCTGTGGGTCCGTGTTGCTCAAGGAGCCATTCGCCGTGCTGAAGCCACAGGTTGTGCCGTCGTCGAGGTTGTGGCCACCGTCGGTGATGGCGCCACCGCAACTGCCAGAAGAGGGACTGTTGGCGATGATGGTGTTGCGGAGTACGGCCGACTCGATACTGCCGTGGTTGAAAATGCCGCCCCTATTGCCTGTGAACGTGCTGTTGGCGATGGCCAACGGCCCGGAGGAGTTGGAGATGCCTCCGGTGCCGCCGCAGAGCTCGCCGCAGTTACTGACCTCAAAGGTGTTGCCGGTGAAGGTGCTGTTGGTGATGATGGACGTGCCGTAGTTGAAGATGCCGCCGCCATCAGCGCCCGTGTTGCCGGTGAAGATGCTGCTGGTGACCGTCAGCATCCCGCCGTTAAGGATACCGCCGCCAATACCCTCGAACGCACTATTGCCCGTGAAGGTGGTGTTGGCGACAGTCAACGTGCCGCTATTGAAAATGCCGGCGCCGCAGCCAATGTGGCCCGTATTGCCGGCGAAGGTGGTGTTGGCGATGGTCAACGTGCCGCTATTGAAGATGCCGGCGCCGAGGCCACCGCCATTCTCGGTGCCATCCGAGCGGTTACCGGAGAACGTGCAGTTGGTGACGGTCAGTATGCCGCTATTGAAGATGCCACCGCCGCCGCGGATGTCGTTGCCGTTGGCGATGGTCAGGCCCTTCACGGCAAATTCGACCTCGGAATTGACACTGAACACCCTCACCGTGTTCCCGCCGCTGAGCGTGATCAGGCCCCCGCCGTCAATCGTCGTGTCGGCGGCAATCATCTTGGTACCCGTGCCAGTGCTGATGTCGATCGTCGTCGGCCCACCGCAGTTGAACGTCACCAAGCCGCCGCCGGCGAGCGCTGTATTCAGTGCCGCGTCGGTGCAACTGGCCGCGGTGCCGGTGCCGACCACTGCGCCTTGTTGAATGGAAAACACACCGCCATTCGTCCCGGCGTAGAGTCTACCGGGCGTGGTGGGATCCAGGGCGAGTGCGCGGACATCAGTATTGGTCAGGCCGGTATTGAAGGGGCCCCAAGTGTTGCCTGCGTCGGTGCTCTTGAACACGCCCCCGCCCCCCGTCGCTGCGAAGAGCCTGTCGGGCGTGGTGGGATCGACGACGAGCGCATAGACCACAGTGTTGGTCAGGCCGGAATTGAAGGCGTTCCAGGTGCCGCCGGCGTCGGTGCTCTTGAACACGCTGCCGCCACTCGTTCCGGCATAGAGCGTGGTGGGGGTCATCGGGTCGACAGCGAGAACGAAAGCGAAAGCGGGGCCATGAGCGGCGCCCCAGGCGTTGCCGGCGTCGGTGCTCTTGAAGACGCCGGCGTTGGTCTCGGCGTAGAGCGTGGTGGGCATGGTGGGATCGAGGGCCAGCGCGAAGACGATGGTGTCGCCGGCCGAGTTGAGCAGGCCCGTGTTGGCGGGACTCCAGGTGTCGCCGACGTCGGTGCTCTTGAACACGCCGTAAAAGTCCGTCCCAGCGTAGAGCGTCTTCGGGGTCGTGGGATCAATGCCGAGCGCGACGATGGGCCTGGCAGGAAGGCCGGTACTAGCGGCGCTCCAGGTGCTGGCGCCGTCGGTGCTCTTGAAGACGCCGCCGGAGCCACATGGTATTGGGTCGCAGCCGCTGACGCTGTAGTAGCTCACTCCGGCATAGAGCGTCGTCGGCGTCATGGGATCGATGGCGAGCGCGGCCACACGCTCGCCATCGGCCAGGCCCGTGCCGGCGGCGTTCCAGGTGCCGCCGGCGTCGGTGCTCTTGAACACGCTGCCGCCATTCGTCCCGGCATAGAGCGCAGTAGGACCGAGGGCCAGCGCGGAGATCCCCACCCTCGCTGGGCCATGGCTTTTCCAGACATTGATGCCGGGCTGCGGCGTGCTGGTCGGGGTCGGCGTGGACGTCGGCGTGAGCGTCGGCGGTATCGGAGTACATGTGCCCAGCACGCTTCCGCAGAACCCGACCCTCGTCGGCGTACGCGTCGGGGCCGGGGCGGCGGTCGCCGTGCTCGCGCTGGCGAGGAAAATGGTGGTGCAGATGACGGCGATACTGCGAGCGACAGGGATGCTGAGAACGCAAGAATGCACCTTCATGGGCGTGGTCCTTTCGCGCCTGTGCGCGAGTCTGTCGGAAGCGTTTTGGCTCCCGGTAGGCGGACCGCGCGATGGAAGGTTGGGGGCCGTTCGTGCCCCGCGCGCAGGCCGGGAACGTATTGGACGTGAGCGTCCATAGCTACCATGGATGTTACCTGTCAAGTATTCACGATTGCCTTCAGTCGCCATCACCGCCCGCCGCCGCGCGAGCCTCATCGACAAAGGGAACTGGTAAGGGGTCACTCTGCGTCCTGCTCTTCCGGGAGCATCCATCTGTGTCTCTCAGAACTCCCACCCCACGGGCAGGCGCGGGTCGGGTGTGTAGGCGCAATAGGTTCCGGTCGTGATCGTGGCGCGCAGGTGCGCAATCAGTGGGGCATTGTGCGTCCCGATGCGGTGCATGGCTGCTCTGATCGAACGCGTGGCTTTGACCCGCGCGAGCTCGGCTGCGGCCGTTCTGGGGGGGCCGCCCGGCGTCGGCACCGCGCCAGCCAGGTCCACCGCAGGCACCTGCTGCCCGGGCCGCTGCAAGAGATGCGCGAGGTAGCGCAGGCCGACGGTGTCAGGGAGGCGGTGCAGCTCGCCGTCGTAGACGATCATCCAGTACTCCCCTTCGCGCCGAAAGACGTTCCGGCCCGCGACGGCGCCCGGCAGCGCACGCCGTGTTTTCAGGTCCTCGTTCATGGCTTCAACCAGGA
>DATKMS010000325.1:0-8290 GCA_035541735.1 Candidatus Margulisiibacteriota bacterium | reverse complement strand
TACCGCCCGCCCGCCGCTGCGCGACCAGCTCGGCGAGCAGTCCCTTGGTCGTCTGAATCCGCTGCCGGACGTTGTCCCACGTGCGCAGCCCCAGGAAGGTGCGGTCGATCCAGCGACCCAGCACGCCGCTCCCCTGTGGGGTGTTCTGCAGGGCGTATTCGTGCACCACGCCTGACGACGGCCCATATTCGGCTGCCAACCGCAAGCCCGCCGAATACCGCCCGAGCAGACGGATAACGTTGTCCCCTATCGGCATCACAAGCATAACGTCCTGACTTAAGGTGTGGCCGCCGTGGTTGCAAGGATGCGGCCAAACCGCAGACTGCACACTGGTGCCTCGGGCTCGTAGATGGAGGGCCGCCAGTGCCAGTTTGCGTCGTCACCTTCTTGCGACGCCTGTCATCCCCAAGCTACAGTCCCGCCCAACCCGCGATGGGAGAAGGGCAGGCAAGCCGCGATGGCCACCATTCGCTTCGGCGTACACACCGGACCGCAGAACTGTAGCCTCGATGACCTGCGCAGCGTCTGGCATCTGGCGGATCGCTCCGGGTTCTATTGGGTCTCGATCTGGGACCACTTCTACCCGGCGATGCTGAACCCGAGCGATGCCCAGGGAACCTGCTTCGAAGCAGTGTCGGTCATGACGGCGCTAGCTGCGGAAACCCGCAACGTGCGGGTCGGAAGCCTCGTATACTGTATGGCATACCGACACCCGGCGGTGCTGGCGAACGCCATGGTGACGGTCGACCACGTCAGCGGCGGCCGCATGGAGTTGGGCCTCGGTGCGGGCTGGAGCCAGATCGAGTTCGATGCCTACGGCATTCCCTTTCTACCCATGAAGGATCGCCTTGACCAATTGGAAGAGGGCGTGCAGATCATTCGCGGACTCTTTACCCAGGAGACCACCACATTCCGGGGCAGACACTACCAAGTCAGCGAGGCGCGCTGCGAACCGAAACCGTTGCAGCAACGTCCGCGCATCTGGCTCGGCGGCATGGGGGAAAGGCGCTTGCTCCGCATGGTGGCGAAGTATGCCGACGGCTGGAACGTACCGTTCATCAGCCCGGAGCTGTTTCGACAGAAGAATGCGGTACTGACGCAGTGGTGCGAGAAGGAGCGGCGGCCGGCACACGAGATCATCCGGACGATCAACCTCGGCCTCGCCATCGGCCGCAATGAGACTGAAGCGCAGCGCAAACGCGAGGGCTTGCAGGCGCAGTTCGGTGCGGCGTTGGGTTTCATGGAGCCCGGCATGCTCATCGGCACGCCGCAGCAAATCATCGACCGCATTGGCGCCTACGTGCAGGGCGGTGCCGAGTGGATCATCGTCGCCCTGCGCGCGCCCTTCGATCTGGAAGGGCTGCAGGTTTTCATCGACGCAGTGATGCCGGCGTTCCGATGAATTCCGAATTTCGAATGGCAATCTGAAGAACGGAGATCTTCCTCAAATTCGCAATTCGCAATTCGCATTTCGCAATTTCACTTGATCGCCTGCGGATTGATCGGTGAACCAACCGCGCCGGTAATCGGCAGCGGTGGGGCGGCGAAGAGGAACTCGTAGCAGCCGTCGCTGGCACAATCGGCCGCCAGCTCCTCCAGGTTGAAGATCTCACCGACCAGCATCCCCATGTTGACGATGGCGACGCAGTGCAGCGGCTGAAACACGTCCGGCGTTTCATTGGGGATGACTTCAGTGCCCCAGGTGTCGGTGGCGTAGCCGGCGATTTCGTTCTTCGCCAGCCACTCGGCGCACGTCAGGCTGAGCCCCGGAGCGGGGCCGCCCGCGTACTGGCCCCAGCTGCCCTCCGCCTTTACTTGCGCCAGCTGGCCGGTGCGGATGAGTACGATGTCCCCGGTACCGACAGTCACCCTTTGTCGTGCGGCGGCGCCGTCGAGGTCCGCCGGGTAGATCGCCTCGCCGGGCGCCAGCCAGTCCTTGCCGCGATGGCGCGGGATGTCGAGCAGCACGCCGCGCGAGACGATCTTGTTCTTGAGCTTATCGATCGAGTTGGCGCGCGCGCCGTTGCTGTTCACCAGCTCGGGGCCGCGGTCGTTGTACATCTTGCCGTCGAAGTAGATGTGCGACAGCGCGTCCCACTGCGTGGCGCATTGCAGCGGCATGGTGACCGCGTCGTCGCAATAGCGCAGGCCGGGGATGAAATCCTGCGCCCCCGAGGCCACGTCGCCGCCGTCTTGTAGCATATAGTGGAGCGGATTGGTGCGGCCGCCGAAGCCGGTCTGCGGCCCGTTGCTGTCGAAGGGAATGGCCAGCGAGAAGACCTTGCCCTGCCGCACGAGTTTGGCGGCAGCGACGATCTTTTCCGGCGTGACGTAGTTCAGGGTGCCCAACTCATCCGCCGCACCCCACTTGCCCCAGTTGCGGTACTGCTCTGCGAGTTCGCGTACGGTGTTGATGTCCATCTTGTCCGTGGTTTCTGCTCCCTGGTCCCTGGTTTGTAGTCAAACAGGTCCTTGGTTCTTGAACTTCTGCCGCCCTTTGTCCAATCCGCCCTGTCCCGGCTCCCGCGCGAGCCAACCACGAACCAGGGACCAGAAACCCGCGGACCAAGGACCCTTCAACGATTCAGAAACACCGGGCACGGGCTGTTGCGCAGCACGTACTCGGTTGTGCTGCCGAGCACCATTTCGAGGATGCGGCTGTGGCCGTAGGCGCCGATGAAGAGCAGGTTGTAGTCGCGTTCCTTGATGAAGTTGGCGATGCGCTCGGGGGCGTTGCCGGTCTGCTGCAGCTCGAACGTCGTGTGCAGCTGGTAGGGACGCAAGTACGCTTCGGCCTCGTCCAGCACGCGCCGTCCGGCCGCCTCGTCCTTGTTGACCGTGAGCACCGCCAGCGGCAGGGACAGCGTCGCACAGAATTCCGCCGCCGACTGCATCGCAGCGGCTGCACGCTGACTGCCGTCGTAGGCCAGCAGGGGCTTGGTGATCTCGTGGAATTCCATCGTGCAAATGAACACCGGCTTGGGCGATTTGCGCGTCACGCTCTCCGCGGTTCCCCCGAGCAGACCGGTGGAGAACTTCTCGTTTACGCCGCGATGCCCGATGACGACCAGGTCGGCGGTCTTGGCATGTTCCGCGACTTCGTTGGCGACCACGCCCATACCCAACACCGTGTCGAAGCGGACGCCGCTCTCTCGTGCCTTGTCAGCAAACTCCTCCAGCAAGGCTTTGCCGCGCTCGTGCAGCACCTCGCGCATCTTCGAGGAGAAGTCCAGGTATGGCTCGAAGCCGAGCGAGCCGGAGATGTCGTGGAAGAACGACCCTTCGATGGAAACGATATCCACGATATGCAGCCCGATGACCGTTGCGCCGAGCCGCTGCCCGAGCCACAGCGCATAGCGCCCCGCGGTGCGCGCGTGTTCGGAGCCGTCGAGTCCGACCAGGATTGTCTTGATCATGAGTCGACTGCCTGTCTACTCTTTCCCGCGGGCGGCATCAAGATTGAGTGGAGCAACGGGCACGTCCTACGAGCAGAGGTGATCGAAGCAGATCAGCCGAAGATCTTCTCGCTGTAGTTCGCCCTTCGTACGCTGACTCCGAAGCTCCACCCCACCGTACCGCTCCGACAGCGCCAGTACCGTTACAACCAGCTCCTTCACGTCGCCGTCATTCTGAAATCGCCGGTACGCCGCGCGCAGCTCCTTTACCAGGACCGATGGCGCCGGTTTGCTGAGGAAGCGGATCGCCGCGAGCGCGTCCTGGCGCTTTACCTCCGGCCGGTTCATGAATCCCTGGATCGTCGTTGCCACGGTCTGTTGTAGCGGGTCGATGGTCTTGGGAGCCTCCTCCAGCGCCTCCTGCTCCTGATGGCTGCGGAGGATGTCCTCGATCACTTTCTCCTGCACGTCGAAGACAGCGTAGTCGCCGATCACCCGCGGCGTGTCACGCTCACAGGAGATCAGGTTGGCAATGATGTACCGGTTGTCGATGATGCGCCGCTCCATCAGGTCATAGTACTTCCAGAAGTGTAGCCTTCCCTTGCCTGCGGGAGCTGGCGCCTGGAAGTAGAAAAACAGCCCCTTGGCTCGCGGCTTCATGAGCCCGGAGTGGATGCCGTCCGGGAGGCCATCCAACCGCTCACGTCCTTCGGCTCCGAGCACGGCCCGCAGCGTCTGTAACAGAAACTCGTTGCTGGCCAGCTCGGTGAACTGCTCCTCTTCCTCGATGACCGCACCATCCTCCTCGCGGATGCGCCGGAGCGTATTGAAGTTGCGCGGGTGGACGACCTCGCCAAGCACACTGGCGTCGAGAAACCCCGCTCGGTCAATCGCGGCGATCTTACGTGCCAGACTCTCCACCAGCCGGAGCAGGCGTTCCAGCCCCTCCTCCGGGAACATGTTGTGGATGAACAGGGTCTCGAAGTCGGTGCCGATGCGATCGATGCGCCCGGCGCGCTGCACCATGCGCGTCGGGTTCCAGTGGAGGTCGTAGTTGATGAGATGCGCGCAGTCTTGCAGGTTCTGCCCCTCGGAAAGCACGTCGGTGGAGATCAAGATGGCGATCTCCTTCTCCGCGCCAGCAACCTCTGGACGCTTGTTCGCGCGCGGCGCGAAACATTCGACGATGCTGCGGCGCTCCTTGGCATCCGCACCGCTGTCCATCCGGCGGATGAGCGGATTGCCGATCGCCGCACGAAACTCCTTCCCGGACTCACCACCCAGCTCGCGATACAGATAGCGGGCGGTGTCCTTGTAGTACGTGAAGATGAGTACCTTCTGCCCGGCCAAATGCCCCTCAAGCAGCGCCTTCAGTGCCTGCAGCTTGGCGTCTCTGCTGGGCTTGATGTCGCGCACGCGATGCCAGATCTCGGTCAGCACGTCGATGTCGTGCTGCACGGCATCGTGCAGCTTCCGCAAGTCGAATTGTGTCGGATCGACGGGCTCCAACGCGGCAAGCAGATCCTTTGCCTCCTCGACCTCATCCAACTCATCGGCAAGTGACGATGGCGTGGCGTCGTCTTCCTCGTCCTCGCGCGCCACGTAGCGGGCCAGTCGGTGGAAGTCAGTGCTGCGGACCAGTTTGTGATCGAGCAGGTAGGATTCAAAGGTCTTCAAGAACTGCAGCGCACGACGGACGCTGATGCGGAAGGCATCGACGCTCGACTCGAAACGCTTCAGGTAGCGCGACTTGAAGATTCCGACCAAGGCTTCTTGCCGCCCCGCTTCGAACTCGTCTTTGGGAACGTCCTTCTTCTTGTAGGCTTCCAGGTTGTAAGGCGCCAGCCGCAGGTTCTCGATCCCGGTGACGATCTGTTCGTAGATGCCGCCGTATGTCGCTTCCAGATCATAGCGCTCGGTCTTCAGTTGGCGCTCGGGAAAACGGATCTTCTCGCCACGAATCGTGGCTTCGGGGTAGGCCTTGCGGATGAATGGGCGAGTGCGGCGGATGACGACTTCTTCGAGCAGGTTGAAGAGTGCCACTATCTCCGTGCCCGTCTTGGCGTCGCGCCGCGCCTGGAGAAAGTAGCGATACAGATCACCGATGCCCGCGGCAGCGAAGTAGCTGCGGTCGCCGCGGGTGAACAGGCTCAGCTGGTTGTAGAGATCGAACAGGTTATTGTTGATCGGCGTAGCTGTCAGCAGGACCAGTTTCTTGCGTCCGCCGTCGCGCCCGCGGCCGCCGTTGAGGCTGATGATCCTTTCGAGGTTCTCGTAGCGCTGCGCGCCGCGATTGCGGAAGTTGTGCGACTCGTCGATCAAGATGAGGTCGACGTCGCCGCAACGATCAACCGGGAAGTCCTGCTGGCCAAGCTCTTCCTGAGAGACGATTGCGGCGGGGATCGTGGCATCCTGCAGCTCGGTTTCCCACATCGGTCGCAGGGAAGCGGGGCACACGACCAACGCCTGCTGGCGCATGTGGTAGGCGAAGTCTTCCAGCAGCTTCTTGCCGATCCAGGTTTTACCGAGCCCAACCGAGTCGGCGATCATCACGCCGTCATACCGCGCGAGAATCTTGCGGGCTTTCTTCACGGCATCTTCCTGGAATTCGGCCAGGTCGACAGCGGAGCGTCCGGCCGGTTGCGGCTCGGCGTCGAGGTCGTCCTTGAAGTATTCGAACAATGCCTTGAGGTAGACCTCGTACGGTGTGTACTCGTGGGCGCCGAACTTCGACGTATCGAGTAGCTCGATCAGGTCCGACTTGAAGTCGCGCGACGCGTGCCACTGGCGCTCAAACCATTCGTCCAGCTCGGCGATGGCGCGCGCTCCGACGCTCGACTTGAGCCGCTGGCGCTCTTCGAAGTCGAACCGCGCATCACGACCTACCGGAGCGCCCATGCTGGTGGGCGGTGCTTCGAGATCGTCGAGGACCTCTTCCTTTGCCAAGCGCGCCTTGTGCGTGAGGTTCAGCTCCTTGTTGGTCGTGAGTCCCGGCCCGGTGAAGTTGCTCGACCCGACGATGCCGGCCACCGGCTGGAAGCGGTCCCAGCCGTAGGCAGCCGAGTCATTGTAGAACAGGTAGCACTTCGCGTGGAGGAAGCCTTCCTGGTACAGGCGCACGGCAACCCGTTCCTGCTTGAGGAAGCGAGTCAGGTCTTCGATCAAACGCAGCGTCGCTTCGGAGAATGGTTCACGCTCGAGATCACCGCGGAGGCGTGCGGCGAATGCACGCGCGTCGGGGCGCAGGCCGATCTGTTCGCCGCTGTATGGCTCGGCGCCGAGCAGCAGGCGGAAGTTGCCGAGGGCGGCGAGGCCGTCCTTCAGCATGCCGAACGCTGCGACCGTGAAGTAGGCGGACGCGATGTCGAGCGACTTGCCCGCGTGGCCGGCGAGCAGCTCGCGCAGCACATCGGCTAAGCGGTGCGTCTGGTTGTCGATGACGTAGGGAATCTTCACGGCTAGCGATTTCTGCCCGACCCGACGCGGCCTGTCACTCTTCTCTTTCGTGGTGTCCGGCGCGAGAGTTGTTCGAACGGCTCAGCGAAACGAATCGGATCGCGGGCAAGTTCCCGCTCCAGGAGCGGGGCGATCTGTTCATCATACCCGCTCTCGTCTGCCATCCACTCGCGTAGGAGTGCCGCGGCCTTCCGGTACCGTTGCGCCCGCGTCAGGTGCGCCCCACCCTTTGGTGGACGCGGCGTTAGTTAGCGTTCCCTCCGCGCGTGCCTTGGCTGTCGTGGCGGCCTCTGGTGCGCGACGTGTGTCACTGCGCATTGACATGGCAGACAAGTCGAAATACAGATGCATGCCCAGTCATGACTATTGCTGTCGCTGTTCGAACCGGCTCTGCCGTCGTCTTCGCTGCTGATAGTAAGAT
Organism: Candidatus Margulisiibacteriota bacterium; assembly: GCA_035541735.1. GTDB lineage: Bacteria > Desulfobacterota > Binatia > HRBIN30 > HRBIN30 > DATKMS01. Next base: position 1,018 of record DATKMS010000325.1, on the reverse strand, counting down.
CACAACCATGGGAGTTGTCGGCATCCAGGAAGATGGCACGCCAAGTTGGGTGGAGCAAACCTACGACAATGCCACCAAGGTTGCGCACGATCTGAGTCAGCAGCTGATGGTCATGGTTGCCGGCGAGGCCAATGTGGGTCAAGTGTTGGCGACGGATTTCATTTCTACGACAGCCTTCCGGCCTGTGAGCACGCGAGAAGATCAGGAGGCGGAGGTCCTGAAGCTGGTCTCGGCAATGAAAGACGCGCGGCGGGCCTTCTGGGAAGGAAAGGTCAGCAGCGACCAGTGGCCGATGACTAAGATCCTGTTGGCCGCACCGTCGCCCCTTGGCGACGTTCCACGTGTCTGGGGCATCGAGTTTCGGGGCGAAGAGGCAATACCCGAGGAGATCCTCACCCAACCCGGCATTCGACTCGAGGGTTCGTACGCAGAAGTGTACGGGCTCCTCTACGGGTACGAGCCTCGCGTCTTCAGCAGTATCATTGAGGGGCTCGGGATTGAGTCGGATCAGCTGCAGAAAGCATTGGCCACGAGGAAGGCGCTCTCGCCGCTCCACAAGATGCCGCTCTGGTCAATGCCGCTCCAGGACGCTATAGACATGGCGGTGTTCATCGCGGAAGTTCAGGTCCAAATGGACAGGTTTCTGCCGGGGACGCCGGCGTGTGGTGGGCCAATTGACGTACTCGTGCTTCAGATGGCTCCGCAGCCGGGTATCACGGCGTTCCCAGGGAAATCGCTTCACCATCCGCGGCAAGGCCGCTAGAATGAGGGCCGTATGAAGAAGACGGACGATCTTCTGAAGAACGCGCAGGACCTGGAGTTCCGGCGTGCCGAACTGGTGCGCGCGGGAATCATCCGGGTGACCCCGGAGCGCGATGTTCCTGCGGAGGACCAAGAGTCTGACGGAGCGGCCCCACTCCAAGACGAATCGAAGTAGCTTGTCCCGCCGCTGCTCCTCTCACTCTCTCACTGGGGGGAGTGGCATCGCCTCCACCAGGGCCAGCGGGTCACGCGGCGG
>DATKMS010000324.1:0-11109 GCA_035541735.1 Candidatus Margulisiibacteriota bacterium | reverse complement strand
GCCCGGAATCTGTGCCAGCTGGTTGGACTCGTCGCCAACATAGCGGAAGTTGCTGACCAGGTTCAGCGGGCGGCTTGAAGACCTTCGGCCGCTGCTGGTTGTCTGGCGTTGACATCGCGTTGCCGTCTAAAGGTGCTATTGAAGGGTGTTGACGGGTTTGGACAAAGAGTTACTTTTGGTCAAACCCGTCAACACCCCTTTTAGCACGCGCTGGGCCCCCTGTTCCGCCTGCAGATCGCAATCCAGGATCTCGACGGCGTTCTCTCCGACGAGGAGCTTGCCGAGGTCCTGCAGGTTCGGTAGCCCGTCGAGCATGAGGATCCGGTTGATCAGCTTGTCGGCGTGCTTCATCTCATCGATAGACTCTTCGTGCTCGTGCTTGGCCAGTCGGTCGAGCCCCAGTTCCGCAGCATCCGCGAGTGCAGGAAGTACTGGTTGATGGCGGTCAGCTCATGCTTGAGCTGGAGGTTCAGGCACTCGAGAATTGTGGCGTCGCCTTGCATGGTTCTCTCCTTAGGAAAATGATCCAGCGTCGGTGTGCGTACAGCAAATCAGTGGCCGGGCGCACCCGACTCAGTGCTTGGTCCGCGGCTTCCGACGTGATCCTGATTCATCACGCGTCCGTTGGATCGGCTGAATCGCAAGCCGGAGGCCCAGTGTGCGGAGCACGGCGGCGATGGTCCCCATCTCCGGGTTGCCGGCCGGCGACAGCACCCGGTAGAGATACGTCCGATTGAGGCCGGCGCGCTTGGCCACTAAGCCGATGCCGCCGGAGTCCTTCGCCAACTGCCGCAGGGCATCGAGCAGTTCCGCATCCATGCCGACGGCGAGCAAGCGGTCGAGAACCTCGGCATTTCGCCGCGGGTGCTTAGGGTCGAGAGGCGGCGCCTCGGGCCAGGGCGTGGAGCCTGGCGTCGTCATGGGTTCTCTGGGTCGGATCCGGGCGGACCTTCTCTGGAGGGCTTTACTCACGAGCAGCGTTCTCCACTAGAAGCTGAGCCCGAGACCCAGGTCGATGCGATTGAAGTCGGTGTTGACGTGGAACCACTGGTAGTCGGCCTTCAGGACGACGTGCGGGGTGACGTAGAAGTTGGCACCCGTCGTCCAGACACGATCCTGGTTCTGCGGCCAGTAGCCATACTGGCCGGGGGCAGCGGAGATGGGCACGAGACCGATCGGGATCGCAGGGCCCGGAGTTCCCTCGTAGCTCGCGCCAAGGTCATAGCGCTCATAGCGCACGAACGGTGCGAGGCGATACTCGTTCTTTTCCCAGAGATTGTAGGCGCCTTGCAGGAAATAGCCGTAGAACGATGACGGAATCGGGTTCGGCGAGCCCGGGACCGCGGCGTTGACCGCAGCCAGGTTGCTGATCGTTCCGCGCGCATAGAGGGCCGAGAGATCGAACCCTCCGGGCGTCCACCGGGCGTGCCCCTCCCAGAGCGTCACGCGCTGGTTGTCCGGCAGCGGCGCGTTGGGCGGCGCCGGTACCGGGACTGCTTTGCCGGTGCTGATGGCGGCGCCGACGCTGAACCCGGGGATCCCGGAGTACCGGATCGAGAGGTACTGCGAGAGGTCGTGGGCGTTCGCGAGCGCGAGTTCCTGATGGGTCGCCTGCAGCGGCGCGGAGTGGCTGTTCTCGAGGTCGAGCGCGGTCGTATACGGGGGAAATTCCGGTGCGAAGTTCCACTTGGAAAGGTCAAAGCCCGTCGTCAGGCCGACGTTCCAGTCGATCCCGGCCTCGGTATTGCCGTGCACCCCGACGCCGCCCTCGCGCCACGTGCTCGGAATGATCAGCGTCTCGATGAAGTTGCGCTGCACCCCGTAGTAGTTCGTCGGCTCATGATGCTCGTTCAGCATGCCGAACGGCATCAGAAAGAGGCCGGCGCGCACACCGACCCGCTCGCTGACCTGGTGGTCGACGTAGAACTGCTCGACCTCGAATTCGCCGACATCGCTCGCCGACGCGACCGCGTGCTCGATCTCGAACTCCGAGTTGAACTCGGTGCGCTCGTCGAAGAGATAGCCGATGCCAAAGACCGCGCGCGCAAGATCCGCCTGGGCGTTCGCATGGTCGCTGGTCGGATTCGCGTAATAAGCCTCACCATAGCCCCACAGGCGAACGTTCTCGGACGCGAGCGGCGGCGCCGGCGTGACCGCGGCGGCGGTGAGGTCGGCCGGGCTGACCGCGGCACTCGGAGCCGCCACCATGGCGGGCGGCGCCGGACTGACCGGTGCCCTCTGCTGCCGGAGCTCCTGCTCAAGTGCCGCCTGGCGGGCGACGAGCTCCTTGTTCTGCTGCGCGAGCTCGCGGAGCTCCGTCTGCACCGCTTCCAGCTGATGCCGAAGCACGGCGATCGGGTCGTCGCTCGGGGCGGACGCCGGCGTATCCGCGCCGGCAGGGCCTGCGAGACCGACCGTAAACATCACGAGGAAGCCGATACGGGCAAGCGTCCGAGTCATGGGCTGGATCCTTGGGCGGTGGCGGCCGGCCGGCACTGCGCAGGCACGTTGTAGGCGGAGGGATTGGTTGGGTCGTAGCCGTCCGTGAGCGTGCACAGGAATGCGACGACCGCGTCGATCTCATCGGACATCAGCGTTGGCGCCTGGCCACCGGCGAGCTGCGGCGGGGTATACGGCACCTCGCCGATATTGACGTTCGCGTCGAAGGCGACCGGCAAATCGTTGTACTGGTTGAGATCGGGAGTCCCGTCTGCCGCGACGTAGAACGTGCCGACGGATGCGTAGGGATTGCCGTTCGGGCCTGCGGCGACGGGCGTCGGGTTGTTGCCGACGTTGTTGTTGATGTCGCGCGTCACATACCACTCGATGACTTCGCGCAGCGTCGCGAAGACCCCGTTGTGAAAGTACGGGCCGGTGATCGCGATGTTGCGAAGCGTCGGCACCTTGAACCGGCCGCAGAGCGACGGCGAGGCGGTCAGGTCCGGACGTGCATGGACATCGCTCGCGGTCGGCTGGAACGGCCCACAGATTCCGAGATCGTAATGACCGTACTCCGCGTCCGCGGGAATATTCGGCGAGATCGGCACGTAGTTGAGCGGTACACCGCTGATGGGGCTCACCGGGTTCGCATAGTTCGCCGGGATCGCCCAGTTTCGCGGGATGCCGACGTTGTCGTAGGTGAAGTCGGTGAAGAGCGCGTGCTCGCTGTATCCCTGCGGCTGGCTCGGATGACACGCCGTGCAGTTGCCCTTGGCCGGGTTGTTGAAGAGCGCGAGGCCCTGCTGCTCCTGCGACGTGAGCTGGGTCCTGCCGGCGAGCCACGCGTCGTATTTGCTCGTGAACGGATGGAACGTCGGGTCCTCGGTCTCGAAGGCGGCGATTGCAAGCCCGATGTCCTGCAAGGTGACATCGGGATTGTCGAGAACGGCCGACCCGTAGGCGGCGACGAAGAGCGCCAGAGTCGCCGACGAGTTACGCAGGCGACCGACCACCTCCGCAGCGTTCTGGTTCGCCATCTCGAAAGCTGTCACGAACGGGTCCATCGCCTGCGCGGCGAGAGACGACGAACGGCCGTCGCGGAAGAATCCGCCGGTCACGGTGCCGTCGGAGCCGATCGAGAACGGCGGCGTAAATGACGCGTACGCGAGCGATGGCGAGTTCCGAAACCCCGGCAGGTCCATGTTGGGGCCGCCGAGTGGCACGGGCAGGCCGTGATCGACGGCCGGGTCGCCGGCGAAAGCGAGAGAGGGCACGTGACAGGTTCCGCAGGACTGTTGACCTGACGCGGATAACGACTTGTCGAAGAAGAGCGCCTGGCCGACCTTCGCGGCGCTGCTCAAGCCATTCGCAGCAGGAATCGGCGCGTTGCGACTGCCACCGCCGCACGCGGCCAGCGTCAGAACGCTGATCAGAAACGCAGAAGGCGTCAGGAAACCAAGTCGCGCCTCACGAACTGCCGGAAACAGCGCGACTCGGCGATCAGTTCTCGACACGCGAATGGCCCCTTATCGAATTCGTCCCGATCAGCGGTCGGGGAGCTTATATGCAAATGCGTCCCATTCGCAACAATACACGTGGCTCGAGCTGAGCTGATACTGCGAGATTTACGTACTAGATAAATCAATACGTTACGTGTTTCTACCGAGTGTGCTTGCACGACTCAGGGGATATCCTAAACGCAATTGATTAGCACTCGCGTTTATATGGTCCAGCTCATGCGAATCCTTCTCCGCGCCTTTCTGCTCGGTTCGGTGCTCGTCTCCGCTGTCAGCAGCGCTCAGCAGAGCCCACTGAATTACGCCTCTCGCGTGGACGGAATCGGCTCTCTAGTCCCCGACCCCGCGCTGGCCATAGGGTCAAACGCCCGGGATTCGTCGACCGCGAACGAAGTGCCATCAACATCGCAGGTGCTCGTCCCGACGGTCGGCGAGCTCCAGGAAGTCACGGTGACCACCAGCCGCCTCAGCCTCATCGGCACGGCTACCACGGCGAGCCAAGGTGTGGTGGTCAACGACGAGATCGCGCTGACGCCCGCCTATCGCCCAGGCCAGCTATTGGAGACGGTACCGGGCCTCGAGGTCACACTGCACAGCGGCGAGGGCAAGGCCAACCAATACTTGATGCGTGGCTATAACCTCGACCACGGCACCGATCTCGCGACCTTCGTTGATGGCATGCCCATCAACGAACCGACCCATGCGCACGGCCAGGGGTACACCGATCTCAATTTCATGATCCCTGCATTGGCGACCAACATCGCGTACACCAAGGGCACCTACTACGCGGACGAGGGGGACTTCGCATCGGTCGGATCGGTCCACCTGAGCTACCTGGACTCGATCGACAGCCAGGCCGCGGCAAGTTCCGGGACGTTCGGCTTTGAGCACTTCTTCACGGCCGGTTCAACAGCCGCGGGCAGCGGTCACGTGCTCGGGGCGCTTGAACTGCAGCACTACGACGGCCCGTGGATCAACCCGGACGATCAACGCAAGATCAACGCCGTGCTGCGCTACAGCGAGGGGAATGGTCACGATGGCTACTCAGTGACCGGGATGTTCTATCACGACCTCTGGAATTCCTCGACCGATCAACCGGCTCGCGCGATCACCGATGACCTCATCAACCGGTTCGGCTCTCTCGATCCGTCCGACGGCGGTCAGGCACAGCGCGCCAGTCTCTCGCTGCAATACCGCCTCACGATCGCCGACGGCCAATTGAATGCGAGCGCCTACGTCATCAACAATCAGCTGACCCTGTGGAACAACTTCACTCATTTTCTGGTCGATCCGGTGAACGGCGATCAGGAAGCACAGCACGAGGCTCGAGCGACCGTGGGGGCGGCAATCAGCTATGTGCGCGCCGCGTCACTGGCGGGCTTCGAGAATGAACTGCTGGCGGGCGTTATCACGCGGCATGACTCGACCGATGTCTCGCGACTCCCGGCCAAAGATCGGCTACCGATCCCGGCCGCCGACGATCCTTTGAACTTCAGCGAGAGCGATGCGGTGCGCCTCACCAGCATTGCGGGCTACGTGCAGGCGACGACCCGCTGGACGGACTGGTTCCGCTCCGTGCTCGGCGTCCGTGCCGATACCATGTCCGGCACCGACAGCGGCACCAATGCCGGTACCGCCAGCAGCGCATTGCTGCAACCCAAAGCCAGCCTGATCCTGAGGCTCGCCGCGTCCACCGAGTTTTATCTGAGCGCGGGGCGGGGCTTTCACAGCAACGATCTGCGCGGCGTCACGCACGCCCTGGCGACAGGGGAATCCGGTGTGCCGTTGATCGCGAGCCAAACCGGCGCGGAGCTCGGCATCCGCCAGCAATTCCTGCGCACGATCGCCCTCACGGTCGCCGTGTATACGCTTCACGCCCAATCGGAAACCACCTACGACCCGGATGCCGGCATCGACGTCGCCGGTCCCGCCAGCCGGCGACGGGGCTTCGAGGTGAATCTGACCTATCAGGCGTTGCGGTGGCTCGAGTTCTACGGCAGCTATTCCGCCAATCGTGCGCGCTTCGACACGTCCTACAACGACGGCACCGGGCACGTCGGATATTTCCTGCCAAACGCGCCGTTCGCCACCGGATCGTTTAACGCCTACGTCAAGAACCTGGGGCCCTGGAGTGGTGGCCTGGAATACCGCTACCTGGGCGCATTTCCTCTTTCCGCGGACAATCAAGTGAAGGGTCACGGGTACGGCGAGTGGAACGCGGACGCCCACTATGCCTTCGCCAACGGCTGGGGCGCCGCCCTGGGCATCTATGACGTGCTCGACCTGCATGCCAATGCCGCGGAGTTCTGGTACGTCGACCGTCTCGCGGAAGAGCCGGCTGGCGGCATCGCGGACCTTCACGTGCATCCGCTCGAACCGCGTTCGGTGCGAGTTACTGTCTCGAAATCCTTTTGAGGACGTCTTCGACCTGGGAGAGCGGTTGCCACCGGCGCGCCCGGGTTGCATCGACACCGAAGTGCCACGCAGACTCAAGGTCTGAATGCCGCGGAATTCCATGACCTCCAGCCCATCAGTCAGGGGTCACCTCAAGAAAGGGAGTTTTTAGCACGCTAAGATTTGGACTAGGCGTCCAGGAAGCGAATGCTGGCACCTCGATCGCCTCCAAAGCACTGTGCGATACGTTGCGTAATTTCGCCTCGCCGCCCTCTTGCCCAGAGCGGTGCCTCCGAATCCCAAGATGCCTCACTCAGAATGCGCACTTCGGACGGCGCCGGATACCCTTTCCCAACGATCACGCGGACACACGGTAGGAATCGCTCTTCGGTGGCAGATATCCGTTCCTCGTAGAGCCAATCGTTGCCGCAGGTCCACTTGACACGATATCCACGGCGTAAGTAGTCGATGTGGTTGGCGATCAACCAAAAGCTTAGTAGGCCGCCGATTCCGACAACCGAGCACAATAGGATTTCGACCGCGAGGCCCAGCATCGGAATTCGCCAGAGCAGCGACGCAGCTGCTGCCGCGCGAGCCAGAAGAGCTCCGCACACAAGCCAGGCGATCGCACACGCGACTGTCGATACGAATCCGATCCTTTCGCTGGCTCTGAATACTGTGGCCAAGACACTCATACCGTCATCCGACACGGTCTTCCGGGCGCCTGCGCACACGCGGAGTCGATCTGGTTCTCGGCTTTGGCTGCAATAGGCGCCTGACGGAGGACCGGCTGATACTTAGCCGTGCGGCGATCTGCCGCTTGCTGACGCCGCCGGCGAAGAGGGCCGCGATTTCGCCGGCGTGTTGCTGCATGGTTGGCGGCCTGCCATGTGGGCGTCCTTCCTTTCGGGCTTGGGCGATTCCGGCCTTTACGCGATCGCGCAGGATGTCGCGCTCGAACTCGGCGAAAACGGCCAGCATGCCGGCGAGTGCACGCCCGCCAGGCGTGGTCATATCGAGCGCCTCGGTCAGCGAGACAAATCCGACACCAACGGCGTGGAGTTCCTGGAGAGTACCGATCAAGTCGAGTAGCGAGCGCCCCCAGCGGTCGAGGCGCCAGACGACGATGGCATCGATCTCGCGGCGACGGGCGGCCCGGAGCAGCTCTTCGCGCTTCGGGCGGGTCTTCGCCCCTGAGCCGACTTCCTTTTCCTGGACGACAACCTTCCAGCCGCGGCGCTTTGCGTAGGTGCGCATCGCGGAGAGCTGCATCGGCAGGGTCTGCTGGTCGTGAGTGGAGACGCGAGCGTAGAGACCCACCTTCAGCGACGCAGTGTCTGGGCTCTTTCGGGCTATGGCCAAAAACCTCTCCGAAATCGGTACTGCTAAAGACCATGTTTTGCAGTGCGAACGGGTGACACAAACGCACTGGCGTGAATCTTTAGTTATTGACCATACTACGCGGCCGTGGATCGACGGGGAAGTCCATGCCGCGCCGCGAACTGCTGACTCCGGCCGAGCGCGAAACGCTGCTCGTCATCCCCGTGGACGAGACCGAGCGGGTGCGGCGACAAGGTTGATGCCTTTTTCGATCACGTCTGTGGATAAGTTAGAGCCTAGCGTGCCAGGTAGAGGCGGGTTCAGGGCCCTACAAGCCGCATTGATTTCTTCCCTTTGGGCCGCTCAAGCGATGGTAGCGCGGACTTTCCGCGCCCGTACGTCGTCAGGGTTCCAGCAGCGCTGCGGACACCGGGAACGCTGAAGGCCGCTTCGTTGCTGCCGGCACCGCACCGCGCGCCGGCCGACGAGCGGTCGGCGCCGCAGACCACCTCGATCGATGGCCGCGAGGCGGGCGTAACGGGCGGTTTCGACTCCGCTGCCGCCGGCGGCCAGCTTCGGATTCGACGGCCGACTGTTGGCTACTACAAGTCAAACGATTACGGGTACCGGCGCGCCGATGTGGGCGAGGATCAAATGGCATCGATTCGCATCTGCGCACACCGTCGCGCCGAATTCGTCGTGGCGGTTTGGGGCCCCATCGGGCAATCATCCACTGGCTGGCGGGTCAATCGCGATTCATCGGCCGAGCTAAAGGGGTCATCCGCTTGCGGCTGCCGGGGGCCGGCATCGCTCTTGGGATAATGCTCCGTCGCGCTCGTGAGGTGGTAAATTGAGGCATTAGCATCCGCTCATTTAGACGGTCATGCGTCTTGATGGCAATACTCGAGTCACACGAAGGGAGCTCCAGTGGACGGAATATTAAATTTGGCGACGGTCTGCAGGGACAGGGCGACGTCGATCGCTCTCGGCCTCGTGCTGGGTGCGATGCTCGCGGCCACGGCGGTGGCGCAGCAAGCGCAACTGGTGGGCCCGTACAAGGATTTCAAGGGAACCATCAATCTTGATGTCCGCGATTCCAAGCCCGACTGGGGCCCGTTCACGCCGAAGAAGGCACCCGCGGGCGCACCCAACATCTTGTTCATTCTGTACGACGACACCGGGCTTTCCGCGTGGTCTCCGTACGGCGGCCGAATCAACATGCCGACGCTTCAGAAGCTGGCTGATCAGGGCCTTATGTACACGCAGTGGCACACCGTGGCGCTGTGCTCGCCGACGCGCTCGACGCTCCTGACGGGCCGCAACCACACGTTGAACGGCATGAGCGCCATCACCGAGGGCTCCAACGGGTTTCCCGGCTGGTCCGGGCGCATCCCGCCGCAGGCCGCGACCGTCGCGCAGATCCTTCAGGACAATGGCTACAGCACGTTCTGGCTCGGCAAGAACCACAACGTTCCGGAGCAGGATGTCGCCGAGGGTGGCGACCGCAAGACCTGGCCGCTCGGACAGGGATTCGAGCGGTTCTATGGATTCATCGGCGGCGAGACCAATCAGTGGTACCCGGACCTGGTCGAGGACAACCACTTCATCGAGCCTCCAGCCACCCCGGAGGAGGGCTACCACCTCTCCAAGGACCTCGCCGATCAGGCGATCAAGATGCTGCGCAACCAGCAGTCCGCAAGCCCGTCGAAGCCGTGGTTCATGTTCTACAACCCGGGCGCCAATCACGCTCCGCACCATGCACCGCAGGAGTACATCGACAAGTACAAGGGAAAATTCGACGACGGCTACGAGGCGTACCGCACCTGGGTGCTGGCACGCATGATCGAGAAGGGCGTGCTGCCGAAGGGCACGAAATTGACGCCGATCAACCCGATGCCGGAATCGATGGCGAACAAGGCCGACTATGTCCGCCCCTGGAATACGCTCAACGCGGACGAGAAGAAGCTGTTCTCGCACATGGCCGAGGTCTGGGCCGGATTCTCCGAATACACCGACGTGCAGATCGGCCGCGTCATCGACTACCTGCAGCAGACCGGCCAACTCGACAACACGATGGTCTTCTATGCCGCTGACAACGGCACTTCCGGCGAAGGCACGCCGAACGGCTCCGTCAACGAGAACAACTTCTTCAACGGCTACCCGGATTCGCTGGCCGAGAACATGAAGTTGATCGACAAGCTCGGCGGGCCGGACACGTATGGCCACTTCCCGACCGGATGGGCCGTTGCGTTCTCGACTCCGTTCCAGATGTTCAAACGCTACTCGCAGTACTCCGGCGGCACGTCCGATCCGCTGATCATTTCCTGGCCCAAGGGCATCAAGGCGCGCGGCGAGGTCCGCAACCAGTACCACCATTCGGTCGACATCGTTCCGACGATTCTCGACGTGGTCGGCCTCCAGATGCCCAAGGTCTACCACGGTTTCGAGCAGTTCCCGCTGTCCGGCGTCTCCATGCGCTACACCTTCGATGCGGCGCCGCAGGATCCCACGCGGAAGAAGCGCCAGTTCTACACGATGCTCGGCACCCGTGGGATGTGGGAGGACGGCTGGCTCGCGGCCACAGTCCATGCGCCCTTCACCGACAAAGGGCACTTCGACCAGGACCAATGGCAGCTCTATCACACCGATGTGGACCGTTCGGAATCCACGGACCTCGCCAAGCAGTATCCCGACAAGCTCGCGGCACTGAAGAAGGCGTGGGATGAGGAAGCCCGGAGCAATCTGGCATTGCCGATAGACGACCGCCCCGCCGCCGTGTTGTTGGGTGTCGAGCGCCCCTCGGCGGAACCACCGCGTGACCGTTACGTCTATTACCCGAATACGGCCCCGGTTCCGGAAGGCGTCGCCGTCAATATCCGCAATCGCTCGTACAAGATTCTCGCCAATGTGGAGATCACCGACGCCGATGCCGCCGGTGTCATCTTTGCGCACGGCTCGCGCTTCGGCGGCCACTCGTTATTCATCAAGAACCACAAGCTCTATTACGTCTACAACTTCCTCGGCATCAAGCCCGAGCAGACGTTCGTGTCCACGCAGGAGCTGAAGCCCGGCAAGTACACGCTCGGCATGGAGTTCACGAGAACCGGCGCCGGACCGCACCACGAGTCGCTCGGCACGATGAAGCTGTACATCAATGACCAGATGGTCGCGGAAGGGCCGATGAAGACGCAGCCGGCCAAATTCACGCTCTCGGGCGACGGGCTCTGCGTCGGCTACGACAGCGGGGACGCCGTCAGCAGCGAGTACAAGTCCCCAGGCACGTTCCATGGCGGAACGATTCGCGGCGTCGGTGTCACGGTCGAGAAGGCTTCCTACCGCGACCTCGAGATGGAGGCACAACGGGCGATGGCGGTCGACTAGCTCGGGGATCCCCGCCCGGGTGGGCTGCTCGTGCGAGCAGCCCTCCCTTACAAGGTCG
>DATKMS010000323.1:0-8492 GCA_035541735.1 Candidatus Margulisiibacteriota bacterium | reverse complement strand
GACCTCCGAAAGCCTTGAGCTGACTGAGCTTGTGCTTGGGATTGGTGTCGGTGAAATACTTCTCGAGGATGTAGCCGCGCACCAGGTCGTTGTGATCTGGAAAGCGGTCCCAGAGGTACAGATCGCGGGAAAAGATGTTGGCGATGTACACGCGCTCCTTCGCCAGCGCTTCCGCCCACGGCGCGCGGAAGGCAGCGCAAAACAGAGCGTCCTTGCAGCCGACGCCGAGCGCGCCGCTGGCACCCCGCACCGGGATCTTCCGGCCGTCGGGGCAGACACAGATGTTCTCCGTGTACGGCCCCTTCAGCTTCGCCGTGCACAGCGCAAAGTTGTCGCGCAGGATCTTCTGATCCTTTGCCTCCAACGGCAGCGGACGAAATGCCGCAGCCGGCGGGGGCGCGCTGAGCGCGGCGACAAGAACAACTCCGATTGCACAAAGCCTTTTCACCTTCTCCTCCTGGGCACGTGCCGGACGACCGTAGCTGAGTTTCACGCGCCTGAGAACCCGGGGGTATGTTGGACGCTCGGTCCGGCAGACCGGCCGTTTCGGGGAGCCCTCTCCGCTTTCGGCGAGCGCCCGCTATCCGCGCAAGACGCGCGCGGCGATCAGGTTGAGCGTGTCCATGCTCTCGACCGTCAGCTCCGGGTCCGGAATGTAGACGCCCCACGCCTGCTCGATGAACACACCGATGTGCGCGACGGAGAACGAGTCGATCAATCCTCCGGACATGAGCGGCTCGTCATCCATCAATGGGTAGGATGGATGCTGCATCAACTCGGTGCAGATGAAGGCGCGCAGCCGAGCCACGATCTCGGGCTTGGCAGGGAGGATCACGACTGCCTTGGTTCGGGGTCCGGTCTCAGCTGGCGCAAGTACTTGTCCCGGTTGTCCCCCCGCGCTTTCTTGCCGCTGGATGTCTTGATGATCCAGCCACGTTCGACCATACACACCTCGCCCAACGTGACGCCGAGGGTCTGCGTGGTGGCGCGGCGCAGATGACGCTCGATGGCGATCGCGTGCTGAGCATCCCCCGGCTGCGCCGATTCGCAGACGAGAATCACACGCTCCGTGCCGTTACGCTCGTCCGGAACGCCGAAGGCCACTACGCGGCCTGGCAGAACTCCCGGCACTTGCTCGGCGACAGCTTCGAGTTCGTCTGGCACGATGTTGCAGCCACCCGAGATTATGAGGTCCTTCTTGCGACCGACGACGTAGAGTTCGCCGCCGGCGAGATAACCGAGGTCGCCGCTGCGGAACCACCCGTCCCGAAACGCCGCGGCGGTCAGGTCCGGGCGACGGTGGTATTCGCGCATCATCGAGTCGGTGCGCACCTCGATCTCGCCCGCCCTGCGATCAGGAAGCTGCGTACCATCGGCATTCACGACGCGGACCTCGGCGCCCTCCTTCGGCGGTCCGCAACTGACAAAGGACCGCGCACCCGCCGCATGCCGTGCAACCGGCTCAGCCCGACCATCGCGTTGCAGCGTCGCAACGTCGATCCAGTCGACGCGCGGCGGTCCCTGCCGACTGGCAGTGACGCCCTCGACCATCTCCGCCATGCCGTAGCCTGCACGAAACGCCGCCGGGCGGAATCCTACTGCCGCGAAGCGCTGCGCGAAGGCCTCGAGGCTATCGGCTCGCACCGGCTCGCCACCCAACAGCAAGAGACGCCAACGGCTCAAGTCGAGGTTGTGACCGTCACGCTCACGCATGGCACGCACGCAATGGTTGAGCGCGAAGTTCGGCATGTAGCACAAGGTGCCGCCGTATTCGTGCATGGCTTCCAGAAGCAAACCCGGGTGCCGAACCCACTGCAGGGGCGACATCAGTACGGTACGAAAGCCGATCACCAACGGCGCCAGCAGCCCGCTGACCAGCCCTTGGTCATGGTACAAGGGCGTCCAATTCACGATCACGTCATCGGGCGTAAGCGGCGTCCCGTGGCGCTTGTGCTCGATGTGGCGCAGCACCGCGCGATGGGTGTGCGCCACACCCTTCTGCATCCCGCCGGAGCCGCTGCTGTATTGAATGAAGGCGATCTGATCCGGCGACGGCAGCGGCGGCACCGCGGTCGGGTCGGCGTCGCTGCTGAACTGGGTGCCGTCGATGACCCGATATTCGAGGCCATCCAGCACATTCTGCAGCGGAACTGTGTCCGCAGGATTGACGACGATCGCGGCGGCACCGGCATCGGTAGCGAGCGCAGCGATGCGTTTTCGGTAGATCTGCAGATCTACCCGAGCGGTTGCAGTCGAGACCAATGTCGGCACGGCGCCCAGCGCCATGGCCCCCAGGAAGCTCGTGATGAGTCGGCGCGAGTGGCCCATGATCACCATCACGACATCCCCGCGCTGGAGACCGGCGCTGCGCAAACCGCCGGCAGCAGTGAGTACGTCCGCCCAGAGCGCGGACGCCGTAACGGTCTCGCGCCTGCCGTCTTCGAGCAGCAACACCACCGCCGGCCAATCGGGCACAGCCGCGGCCCGCGCACGAATTGGATCGATCAGCGACGCATACGACGTGATGCTCATCTCAGAACCCCTGGTACACAAACGGCGTCGGTGCAACAGCGCTCGACATGGCGAGCCAGAGCAGCGCGGCGGTCGCCAGCAGTGTACCGCGCGCCAGCAACGGCCAGGACATGAACACCGTATCTTCGCCCTGCCGTGCCTGCATCCAGTCAAGCCACAGCGAGGGCAGCATATACAGGAGTACGCGCCCCTCCGGAAGAGCGCCGGCCGGACCGGTGAACAACCGTTCCCAGAACTCCGCGGCCAGGGCAATCGGCAGCCGGAGGGCGATGAATGCAAGGCAGCTGAGCGTAAAGACGAGCACGACGCCACAGGCGCGGCTCCAGGCGGGCTGCACCACTCCTGGCATCGGTGGCCGCAGCAAAATGCCGACGCGTTGCACCACAAGGTAGATGCCGTGCAGTCCGCCCCAGACCAGCATATGGGTGCTGGCGCCGTGCCACAGCCCGGCGGCGAGCATGGTGACGACCGGTGGAAGGAACAGATTCCCCAGATTCGTGCGGCTGAGATTGCGACGCAGCAACCGACGGCTCAGCGGCAGATACACATAGTCGCGCAGCCAGTGCGAAAGGCTGATGTGCCAGCGATTCCAGAGATCGGTAAAATTGTGCGCGAAGAACGGCTGCGCGAAATTGCGCGACAACTCAATGCCGAACAGGCAACTGACGCCGCGTGCGATACTCGTGTAGCCGGCGAAGTCGTTGTAGAGCACGAACGCGTAGCCGACGGTGGCCATCGCCAAGGTACAGGCATCGAGACTCGCCGGTGCGGTGAACGCTGCCGCGGGTAGCAGCGCTGCCAACGGGTCGGCGAGCACCAGCTTGCGCGTCAACCCGACCGCGATCAGGGTTGCGGCGCGCGCCAGCCGGTCGTCGTCGACGATGCGTGCATGTCTCAGTTGGTCGAGGAAGATGTGCGGTCGCTCGATCGGACCGGCGATCAGCTTGGGGAAGTAGGCCAAATAGACGGCGAAGTCGGCAAGCGTGTGCGGTGTGCGCAAAATTCCCGAGTACGTGTCGAACAAGTACGCCAGCGCCTGCAACGAATAGAAGGAGATGCCGAGCACCGCGAATGGCGCTTCGAATGGTGCCGAGCGATAACCGTAGCGCAACGCGGCCAACGCACCCAGGTTCAACGCGACGCCGGCGCTGAGCCAACGCCGCCGTTGGACCTGGTTCACCTCACTCGACGGTTGTGTTGCGGCGATGCGGCGGGCCATCACGTAAGTGCTCAGCGTCAACAGCACGAGAACGGGAAGAAACGGCCACGCCCACCAGGCGTAGAAGGCATAGGAGACCAGCAACAGCCAGTACGTTTGCGCGCGCATGGGCAGCCGGTGGTACACGACAAGCACCACCGCCAGCACGCCGGTCCAGAGTACAAGGGTCATCGAAACTGATGGGTCACGGAAAGCCGCGCCGGCCTGCCGGGCAACGAAGCGCGAATTCGGAACGCACAGCAGCCGTCACCGGATGTAATTGGTAGGCCGTGTGTGTGCACCTTCTGAGACGGCCGGCTTGCACCGCGAGCGCAATGCGGCCGCCGAGCCAGTCGCTGAAACGCGCCGCGCCACGCGGATTGAGATGAAAGAAGTCCGCCCAGCCGTCGGAAGGGATGATGCGCCATACCGGGGCGTGCCAGAATGTAACGCGTCTTTGCCGTGTCGCCCGCCGCATGCCGGCGATCGCCTCGTCATGGAAGCGGCTGCTGTGGCGTGCCCAGCGCCCCAATCGCGGGTGCATCGGCGCCTCGATCACGACGACCTGTGCGCCCTTTCCCGCAACCTCCAGGACTCCGGTGAAGCCGTCGAACTCCGGCTGCGAAAGAGGTTGGCTGGCGATTCGCGCATAGCTCTGTTGTGTGAACGTCCACAGCTCGGGTGACAGGGGCAGGCGGGTCTCGACTGGAAAGTAACCGGCCGGTGTGGTTCCAGCGGGGCTGGCCGCCGCAGGCCACCGCAGCGGATCGAGCCATTGCCGGTAGAGCAACCAATAGCGGAACGCTGCGGAGTGCTCCGTCAGCCAACCACTGAGCGAGAATTTCCCGTGACGATACTGAAGCCATGACATGTTCGCCAACAGCGGTCCATCGACGCTCTCGCCCAGATCGCGAGGGCTGACGACGTAGAGCAGCAGCCACGGGTGATACCTGTCGATGAGCATCGGCGCCACGGCCGCGGCGGCTGACGCCGTCAGACCGGCAACTCCAAAGTTGAAGCAACGCAGCCCATTGTCGGTTCGCGTGCGATACCCCGCATTCAGCGCGTCCGGATCGATGCCCATCAGGGCCGCCGAGTTCCCGAGAACGATGCAGTCGGGCGATGCCGACGCGGCGTACCGCTGCAGGCTGTCGAGTTGCAGCTCGAAGCGGCGCGATGGGCTGCCGACCGACGGGGCATGGAGGGCGGCACGCACTGCCGTACAGCGGCTTGCGATTTCTGCACCGCCAAGGAGGGCGACGAGGACGGCGCCTGCAACAGCCGGTGCCAACAGGGCGGCACGACTGACCTGCCAGGATCGATCGGGAATCGCATCGGGCATAGACGTAGCCACGCGTGAGTACACCACGGCTCCCCTGAGCGGCAATAGCATCGCCGTGCGCTGATGTGGCCAGCCCCGCGAGCTGCGAACTCCAGGCATGCTGGCGCCGCCAGCTTTGGATTTGACACCCACCTGGAATCGCGGCACCATCCCCGCCGGGCCGAGTTGTGGATATCCTGAAGGAGGAGAGAATGACTCGCAGCGCAGGGTTGCAGATGGTCGCACTTGTTCTGTGGCTGGCACTCATGGTGTGGCCGGCGCCCGGCGAAGCCACCTTGGGATGTTCCATTTTCCCTGCTACGAACGCGCCCGTTGCGACCTGTGAGACAAATTCCGACTGTGCCACTGTCGGCGGGACCGACTGCACCGGCGGTTCTCCGGGGTTTTGCTTCTGTCCCAGCGGGCCGGACTCTCCCCTGTGTCCATGCGAAGTTGCCGCTCCGGCTGCGACGCATCCGAATTTGATCGCGCTGATGGTGCTGCTCAGCGCCGCTGGTCTATACCAGGTACGGCGCCGCGCTCGTGGCCGGCGTCATGACCCGGCTTGACCAGCCCCTGAAACGCGCACCCTCGGAGCACGCTTGTAGACCGGCCCGATGACGGGCTCGGCACCGCCATCAAGCAACCTGCTCGCTTTGCTCGACGGCTACCGGGCGCTGCAGGTACTCTACGTTGCCGCCCAACTCGGTATTGCGGACTCCCTGAAAGATGGGCCCAAGAGCAGCATTGAGCTGGCGCACGCGAGCGGGGCGCATGCGCAATCCCTGCACCGCCTGCTGCGCGCGCTGGCAAGTCTCGCTGTCGTCGAGGAGAACGCCGACGGGACATTCAGCCTGACACCGTTGGGCGAACAGTTGCGCAGCGACGTGCCCGGCTCGCTGCGGCCGGCATTCCTCTTCTACGGCGGGCGGCGGCACTGGACCGCGTGGGGGCAACTGCTCGACAGCATCACGTCAGGCAAGGCGGCCTTCGCAAACCAATCGCCCGGCCTGTTTTTCGAGATGGCGACTCGGAACCCTGAAGGAGCCAGGATCTTCAACGACGCGATGGCGGCGCTGAGCGCAGTGGTGAGCGAGAGCGTGATTACCGCCTACGATTTCTCCGGCTGCGGCAGGCTCGTCGATGTCGGCGGCGGCTACGGCGCGTTGCTCATCAGCGTTCTGCTCGCCAACCCGCGGCTGCGGGGAGTGCTCTTCGACATCGCCCCCGTGGTTGAAGGGGCGCGCGCGCGCATCGAAGCGGCCGGGCTGACGGAGCGCTGCGCGTTGGTTGCCGGAAATGCCTTTGAAACCGTCCCCACCGGCGGCGACGTCTATCTGCTCAAATGGGTCCTGCACGATTGGAGCGATGAGATGTGCGCGCGCATCTTGACCAACTGCCGCGCCGCGATGGGCGACGATGGGACGCTGCTGCTGGTGGAGCGCGTGGTGCCGCAACGCGTGACGCCAAGTCCACAGGTCGCAAATACGTTGCTCTCCGACTTGAACATGCTCCTTCTCAGCGGCGGTCGCGAACGGACTGAGGAAGAGTACCGCCAGCTACTTGCAACCGCCGGCTTCGACCTACGCCGTGTCGTTCAGACGACGACCCCGCAGTGCATCATTGAGGCAAGACCATGCCGCTGACGCCCTACCCCGGCAGAGCTGGAATCGAGCGGGAAGAAAATCAAATGAAAAACAGGAAACCGAAAATCGGAAATGGAAGACCAGCCAACTGATCGGTTTCCCGTCTTCGGTTTCCTGTTTCCAGTTCTCCATTTCATTTGTCTTCTGAAGAAGCGGGCATGCAAGGCAGGCTTGCCGCTCCTTCTCCTGGCGCCGTTGCCGAGCCGTGCGGCGGCCGAGCCGCTGGCCCGCGACACACGCAACTACCTCGCCTCGATCCGCCCATCGTCCGAGCTGCAGGGGTTTCTCGATCGTGCTGTCGCAGTGAAGGGTGACATGTGACATTGGGTCGGACCTCGACAGGTAGTTGGAATCGTTACCTTTCAGTCGCTCGGCGCCGGCTTCGGGCGGGCTTAGCGCGTGTTTTGGCGGGGTAAATGGGCCCCGTAAGCCGCCGGGGGTACCCGCACCACGTAGGCGCTATCCCACGGTTCGACGTGGCGACCGCGAGCGCGCATGCCGAGATCACCGAGCACCCGCTCGGCAAACGCGCGGCCGCCGACCGCCACGCTTGCGCTCCACTGCGGCTGTCGGGTCAGCGGACGCTCCAGCGCGGTATCGATCCACTCGCGGTGCACCGCTGCGAGTCGCTCCACGTCAATCTCCAGCGCCGCCGCCAGCCCCACCTGGACGACGATCCGGTAACGCTGCCGCTGTCCGGGTAGCCAATAGCGATTCGCACGCGGCATCGGTCCTCCTTGCATCAACCTTCCTCTCGCCCTCGAAGACGAACCGTTGGGACTTTCCCCCCTGTGCTTAGTATCATTCCACGTGTAATGTAAACCACTTTTATTGTCAGAACCGGCAAAGCAAACCCCCACCCCTGTGGCGCGATCCAAGCGGCACCGCCCGCCACTTCGATGCGGTGGTTAGTTAGCCTTCATTTTCGCCCCGGAAAACGAAGGCTAGCGCCCGTTCCAACCCCGCCCTCCTCATCGTTTCCCCCGCATGATACGACACTTGCCGTGGTCCGACCCCGCGCAGACCTCCTTCAACACCTTTCGCGTCGCAATCCTTCCTGTCCGCGTGATTTCGGATCCGCCGAACGCCGTGCGCCTGAGCCGCGCGCGTCTTTTCGCGCGTCGGTCTCGAGGCGCTTGTTAGGCCGTCGCTTGCTTGCTATACGCAAATTGCGTATGGATCCTCATGCTCTTCATCGAAGCGCCCCCTTTCACACGCCTGCTGCCGCGGTATCTGACGGACGATCAGTTTCGGCTCCTGCAGCAGGCCTTGCTGAGCAACCCGCAAGCGGGTGCTGTGATACCACAGTCGGGTGGATTCCGAAAAATGCGCTGGCCAGATTCGCGCCGCGGCAAGGGAACACGCGGTGGGTTGCGGATCATTTACTACCATTTCATCGAGGACGCGCAGATCTGGTTGATGACGCTGTACGCGAAAGACGAGATGAAGGACCTGACGCCCGCTCAGAAGCGCATGCTTCAAGCGGCCATTGAGGCAGAGCGACGAGCGCGCCGTGCGAGGCAGCCGGCGCCCCGGACGAAGGCAAGGTGATTCAATGAAACCGAAGCGACGTGATTTGTATGGCGAGTTGCTCGAAGGTGTACACGCCATGCGGGCGCACCGTGAGGGCAAGCTGACGCTGCGCACCCATGAGCTGGCCGAGGCACCTCTACCGCCGGTCACGGCCGCGCTGGTGCGCGACACCAGAGAGAAGCTCAAGATGTCCCAAGCCGTGTTTGCGCGGAAGTTGCGCACGAACCCACGGACCCTGGAACGATGGGAGCAGGGACGCAGC
>DATKMS010000322.1:0-18111 GCA_035541735.1 Candidatus Margulisiibacteriota bacterium | reverse complement strand
GCAAACAGCCGCGTACGGGTACGAGTACGAGTACGGGTACGACGACGAGGGCAGGCCGAACAGAGCCGCTGCAGCCGACGCGCCCAGAGCGGCGCGCGGCTGACCGGCGGCGTTCGGCGGTGCCAAGGAATGGAGTCGCTTCCGTTTGAGCCAAACGATTTGCGTCTGCCAAGATGAATTGCCGCACGGGTTCGACCGATGTCTTGAGACATGAAGCCGTACGACCACTTCGTCCTCGCCATGGCAGTGGGCGGAATCCTTGTTTCGGTGCCACTCATCGTCGCGCTGCGGCAGCACGGCCGGCACCTCGCGCACTCACGGCGGCTGCGGCTCCCCATCTCTCTCGCCACCATTGTGGCAGTCGCTATGATCAGCCCGCAACTTTTCCCGTCCCAAGGCGGAGCTGCTCTTGGTGGACTCTTCGCCGTCACACTCCAAGCCGCCCATTGGTGTGGGGTCAATGGCTGGGGCCAAGTCCTCGTTCTAGGGGCTGCCGGCTTCCTCCTCCCGCCGGCGCTCGGCGGCAGCCTCGGCCTGCTCGCCGGGGTCGCGCTCGGCTTCTCGGCGACGGGGAGGCAGACGACGGCATACCGGGATGTGCTCTCGCTGTTGCTAGTTGGCGAGGGGGTTTTCGTCGGGATCGGATTCGCGGGAGCGAGGTGGCTGAGTAAACCCGAAGCCAGCGCGCTCGTTAGCTTCCAGGATTGGGCCTGCTCCTCGGTCCTAGTAACGCTCGGCGTACTTGTGTCCGTGCTCTTCCGGGGCGACGGGAGACCCGGATATTGGGAGCAAACGATGCACATCCAAGGCGAATGAAACCGGGTAGGAACGTCATACCCACGAGGCACAATCTGGCCGAACAAGAGTTTTCCAGCGGACGCGCGATAAAGACGCGCGCCGCTGAAAACAGGCGTTCGGCGGCAACCAATGGAGAGTGAGAAATCCATCCCGATCGGGATCATCGGCGACTTCGATGCGTCCCGTCCAACTCACGTTGCCACCGAGGCAGGACTATCCCACGCCGCCACTGAGCTTGGCGTCGACGTCGAGGCGAGCTGGCTGCCCACTCACGCCCGTCTTGAGATGCCACTTGAGTCCTTCGCGGGTTTCCTCGTTGCTCCGGGAAGTCCGTATCGGAGCGTCGACGGAGCCCTTCGCGCCATCCGCTACCCAAGAGAGAGAGCAAGGCCCCTTCTTGGCACGTGCGGCGGCTTCCAACACGTCATCCTGGAGTTCGCCCGAAACGTTCTCGGCCTTCAGAAGGCCGCGCACGCCGAGTACGAGCCACACGCCGCTGAACTCGTTATCGAGCCACTTACCTGCTCGCTCTCGGGCCAACGCGCGGCTGTTTTCCTCAAGCCCGGATCGACCGCAGCATCGTACTACGGGGCCGAAGAGGTCACGGAAGAATACCGCTGCTCCTTCGGCCTCGCCGCGACCTACATACCGGCGCTCGAGCGCGCGGGTCTCACCATCTCCGGCGAAGGCGCAAGTCGCGAGCCTCGCATCGTCACGCTCACCGGGCACCCGTTCTACATCGCAACGCTCTTCGTTCCGCAGCTCTCCTCAACCCCACAGCAGCCGCACCCGCTGTTCAGGGCGTTCGTCACCGCCAGCGCGGGGACACTGCCGAACAAGCCGCTGCAGCCGACGCGGGCCGCGCAGCCGTTCGGACGCCCGGAGCCGGAAGGGAGCGGCCCGCGCGGCTGAGCGCCGGCGTTCGGCGTGGCGAGACTGCATCTGCCTCAGCCTGTATTCACGATCTATGGCGAGCAAGATAGGGGCACAGGAGGGCCGCCCTGGAGACAACTGAGCGAATCGTGGAGTCATATTGCCGGTACATCCGTCAATGGGCCACAATCCCGAATATCCGCTGCGCGGGCGGCTTCGAGATCGATCTGCTGGCCATCGACCCCAAGACTGGGCTCCGCTACCACATCGAAACGAGCGTCAGCATCTCATCCGGATTCGCAAAGCTCAGCGGCAGGCCCTTCGACGCCTCGTCTCTCAAGACGAGAACCGGTGGGCCAACGCAGCGTCGAACGGTGGGCTTCTTTGTGAAGCGCAAGTTTGGTCCACCAGAAGTGCGCGCCACTCTGCGAGAACATGGCTTTGAGCCAGGCGACTACCAACAGGTCATCGTCACTTGGGGTTGGGACGACCAAGCCGAAGATCAGGCAGACGCTGCCGGCGTGGAACTATGGGATTTCCGCAAGCTGCTGGTGGAGATCGTGGAGCAATTCAAGCACGACAGCGCCTACCTCGCTGATGACACGCTGCGCACCCTACAGTTGTACGCCCAGGCTGCCCAACAGCTCAAGGAATCGACGCCAGCGCAGGCGCCATCAGCTCGGGGGCCACGGGGTCCTCGCCACGCGAATCCGGCGGCCTCGGATGAGCCCTTCCCATCATATCTTCGTACCACGGGTCGTTCTGAGCGCACCATCTATCACTACCAAAACCGCGTCAGTACCATGAAGGCCGCCGGCATCGACCTTGGTGATCGACAGCAGTTCAACGCTTTCCTGGCGAAGCAGCCGCCATCAACCCATGGTCAGCACAGCAGCGCACGCAACGCGTATCTCGAGTGGGCTTCCCACCAAGGCAAGAGTCCTGCCGCGCAGGGATGATGGCGACGCGCCTTGCCACTCCGACGTTCCCTTCTCGCGGCTGGTCGAGTGGCCGCACCCGCGCCGCCGCCGCCGAACAGCTGGTCGAGCGGACGGCCGGGCGCTTCGTGCCCCTCGCCGCTCTACATGCGCGTTAGGCGCCAGCAGGGAGGTTCGTTGCACCGCATGTTCCGTTCGCCCCATGAGCCGTGGTACTCATGGGCAATGGGCGAATTGAAATGCGTGTTCCGCCGGCCGTGCTTTCCAATCATCTGCGACGTCGATGGCGAACTCGTGGCTGGCGGAAATCTGCAACAATTCGAGCGCCGCTTGGGCAAAAGGGATGTTCCGTCTGACCGCACGTTCAAGATCGTTGACGCGCGCGGCGAGGGCTGGGTGCTGTATCCCGAATTGAGCGCGATCTCGCCACTCACGCTTGACAAGCGATGGACGAAAGCTCGGGTGATCGGGATGTTCAACACGAGTGCGAACGCGCAGCGGGCCGGGCATCAGTATCCGCAGCGGTCACTCGCTAATCGGCGACTCGATGCGGTGATTCGCGACGTTGCCGACCTTCTAAACCAGGCCGAACAGACCGTTCCACCCGACGCGCCGAAGCGGCGCGCGGGTGAACGCTGAGCGTTCGGCGACGCGGAGCCAGCGATGACAACCAACGAAGTCGCACAACTGTTCGGACGGTTGCACTTTGAGCGAGACGACCGTGACCCGCCCGACGAGCGCCGTCGGGGGCAGTTCCAAGCGGGTTGGGAGGACGCGACGGTGCGCGGCGAGATCTACGCCGAGAGCACACTTCAGCACCTGACCTGGCACAACCTCGGCTATCGGTTCGGTCGTCTTGTGGGTCATCGATCCCGCACGGAGATCGATGAGGCCTACAAGATGTTGGCCGATCTCTACGACCGGCCACAAGCTACTAGCGGAGGGCAAACCCTTCGGCTGGTTTCGTGGAATGTGCACGGCAGGGTGGAGCAGGAGCAGCTGCACAACCAGGTCACGGCGCTCAGCGAGCGCCGATCGGATATCGTGGCCCTCCAAGAGGTCCGCTTGAAAGCGACACCAGGACTCAAGGAGGAATTGGCCGGCATCGGCCTTGGTCACAGCACCGATAGCTTCAGCCTCGCGGCGGACCTCTCGTCTCTCGCCGGGCCGCGCCAATATGGCGAATTGATCGCCAGCCGCTGGCCCGTGACCGCGCTACCACCCGACGGCTTCCCGGTTCCTTGGCCCGAGCGGCCTGCTATCAGCGGTGATCGAGAGTCCCTGGGGGGCAATTGAACTCCACACAGCCCACGTTCCTCCCGACGTGACAAACGGTTGGAAGACGAAGACAAAGATGTTCGAGGGCATCTACCGGCGTCTTGCCTGCTCGTGCCCTCGCCCGCGCATCCTTTGCGGTGACTTCAACAGTCCTCAAGTGGAGACGTCCGATGGCTGTCTGGTGACGTGGGGTCAGGACCCGACCGGCGAGACACCACTCGAAGATCGCAATAAACGTTAGGACCTGGGCGAACGCAACGTACTCAAGGGACTCGCGAAGTTTGACCTTACTGATGTGTATCGAAGGTGCCATGGGTATCAGGTCCCGCCAGAGCGCGGGTTCAGTTGGTACTGGAAGGGCAAGGAACGCCAGATTGGACGCCGTTTCGACCACGTCTTCGCCTCCCGCGACCTCAACGCAGTTCGCTGTCAGTACCTGCATTCGCTGCGCGAGGCGGGGCTGAGTGACCACTCTGCCATCGAGGTGGATTTTGAACCCGCAGGCGCCGTCGACGAGTGAGGTCACGCCGACGCGAACAGAACGCGCGGCTCATCGCCAAGCCGTTGGGCAGCGCCGACCGAAGTTCGAGAGGCATCATGATTGAGGGGATCCATCATCGGTCTGCGGTGGATTTGGCTCACGCAATCCGGGCACGTGAGATCAGTGCGTTCGAAGTAGTGAATGCTTTCCTTGCTCGGGTGACCGACAAGGGACCGGGTCTGAACGCGATCGTCACCATCGACGGCGAACGGGCACGCTCGCGTGCGCGTGAGGCGGACGCCGCCCTCGCGCGAGGAGAGAGCTGGGGCCCGTTGCATGGGGTGCCGGTGACTATCAAGGACGCGTTCTGCACGGCCGGGCTGCGAACGACGGCGGGATTCGCCCCGCTCGCCGACTTTGTCCCAGAGGACGATGCCACAGTGGTGGCACGGCTGCGCGCCGCGGGGGCGATCGTGCTCGGCAAGACCAACCTCGCTGAGCTGGCAGGTGACTTCCAGAGCGACAACTCGATCTTCGGACGATCCAACAACCCCTGGAACGTGGGACACACGCCGGGCGGGTCGACCGGAGGAGGCGCCGCAGCGGTCGCTGCCGGACTCTCTCCGCTCGAGATCGGAAGCGACGGCGCCGGCTCCTTACGCATTCCTGCCGCGTGGTGCGGCGTGTACACGATCAAGCCGACGGAGAATCGCGTGCCTCGGACAGGGCACATCCCGGAGCTGCCCGGTATGGCGCGCGGCGTGCGCCACCAGGGGTGTATCGGGCCCATCGCGCGATCAGTTCACGATCTGGCTCTCGTACTGCGGCTCATCGCCGGTCCGGACGGGAAGGACTGGGAAGTCCCACCGTTGCCGCTCCCGTCTCCGCGCGGCTGCTCGCGAAAGGATCTGCGAATTGCGTGGACGGAAGACTTCGGGCGCGTGCCCCTACACCCCGAGGTGAGCCTCGCGGTTCGGCGCTTCGTGGTCGAATTGGAGCGCGCTGGATGCCGGGTCGAGCCCGTTATTCCCGCGGATTTCGACCTGGAAGCGGCGTGGGAGACGTGGTCCCTCCTCTTCACGCTCGAGGCTGGCGCGTCGATGCCGCGCGACCTGATCGAGGCCTATGCAACGGACCCGAAGGTGGCCTCTGATCCCTTCGTCCGGCGTGGCGTGGAGCGCGCCGCGAGCGGTTCTATGGCGGAGTTCGTCGCAGCCCTGACGATTCGCGACACCCTGATCGGATCCATCGAAGCGCTGCTGACGGACTGGGACGTCCTGGTGTGCCCCGTCACACCGACCCCGGCGATCGCGCATTGCCCACCTGGAACGCCGATCGTAGCTGGTGCCCACGAGCTTCCCTATATGATGGGATGCTCGGGCTTCACGACTCCGTTCAACCTCACGGGCCATCCGGTTGTCGCGATACCCATCGCACTATCCGGTAGTGGCCTGCCGATCGGGGTACAGCTCGTCGGTAAACGGTGGGGAGAGATGGAGTTGTTGACCATATCGGGCGAGCTCTCGTCCCTCGCTACTGACGTCGGACGGCCCCCAGGATGCTGAGATGCAACCCGGCGTGGCGGCCCCAACACCTATCAGGCCTCCGTTGTCAAGTGGACGAAAGGGTCCCGTCACGGGGGCGGGGGCCCGGCGCGTAGCAAGCGGCGCGGCGCGTAAGTCGAAGAGCTCGGACTGACTTGGTTTCGAACGCAAGGGTTTGCAGACTCGGTGGTCTGCGCCAAACACCTATCGAGGCTCTGCGGCAGAGGGGAGGGAGCAGCGTGTCAGGAGTCGGCACCTCTGCGTGGCTTAGAAACAAATCTGTGCCCTCGTACCGGACCAATCAAAGAGAAGGCTCGAACCGAGAAGCGGCTCGTCCAGTTCGTTACGGTCTCGGGTGAGGGGCAGCCCAGCGGTCTTCGAGCGCGCCCGGGCGCCGAAGATGTGTGTGAGCGGGAACGCGCGGCCAATCAAAGCCAGGGGCTTGCGGGTCACCGGCCATGCGCACAGCATTGAGCGGTCGTTGCCGCAGCCATCGAGCGTGGAGCACTTTGCGGGCTCGACCCAGGGCGCATCCAGTTCGGCCGAAGGCTCATCACGTTCCCCTCGTCGTCCGATCTTCTCTACTCGGTGGCGGCGATCTCCTCTGCTGGGGTAGTTGGTTGGAGACGCCGGCGGCGATTTTTGAGGGTGGCTACACCCTTCACCTCTTCGCGATCGTCGCTCCTGGGGCAGTTGGGGCGGTCGTTTTTCTTCTTGCGGGGCTTGCGAGGGTTGGCTCGCTCTCCGAGCGCACGCGCAGAGCGCGGGGGGCTTGTGGGGCACGCGGCCCCTGCGGATTCGGCCGCGAGGTGGGGAGCGTCCATGGAGGCAGTGTCGTCCGCTGGCGCTTGGCGAGCGCGCCGCGGCTGCGGGGTGGCGTTGCCGACGAATTTCTTGAGATCGAAGGCGGTGCGGTGACTCAGCATGCAGTACACCGCGCGGCCCAGCTTCTGGGCAAGCACGCTACGCGCCTTGGCGTTGCCATGCGTGCACTCCAGGCGCGCGAAGCAGGCCTGGCCGAGCCCGTTGTGGCGCAGAAACAGCGTGGCCGCCTCCGAGAATGCCCACTTGAGGTAGACACTGCCGATCTTCGCGCCGCCGTACCCGTAGTGCTTCCCGGCCGATTCCTTGGCGCACTTCACCAGCCGTGCGTAGGAGAGGAAGTCCTGCACGGTGGGGAAGCGAGCGATGTCGTGGATCTCATAGAGCATCACCAGGGCGAGGATCTTGCCGATGCCCGGCACCGAGCGCAGGCGGTAGAAGGTGTCGGCATCGTCGATCTTGGCCGTGCGCACCAGGTAGAGCTCGAGGTCATTGAGCCGCTCGTCGTAGTGATCGATCAGGCAGAGGTCGGCCTCGATCGATTTGCGCACCCGGGGATCCGGGAAGTGATCGGGAACCGTGCTACGGTTGGCCTTGTAGGAGATGCGCTGGGGCAGTGGCGGCAGGTTGTACTGGCTGGTGGTGTTCTGGATGTGGGCGAGCAGCCCGGCGCGGTGGCGCGCGAAGCGGTAGCGCCGGCGCAGCAGATCGCGGGTGGAGCGCATGGCGCGGGGGTAGACGTAGGCCGTGGGGATCATCCCGCCCCGCAACAGCACCGCGGTCTTGTGGGCATCGATCTTGTCGTTCTTGGCCTTGCCGCCGTGGATGGCCTTCATGTAGAGCGCGTGTCCGAGCACGAAGGCGATGTGCTCCCGGGCACAGAGGTCCGCAAGCCAGTACCAGGTGAAGATGCATTCCACGGCAACGACGATGTCCTTGCGGTACGGGGCGATGACTTTCAGGAAGGCCTCCGGACCGGCGGCCATGTCCTTGTGCACGAGCACGTTGCCCGTGGCGTCGAGGATGCAGACGTACATCGTGCGTGCATGCAGATCGATTCCGCAGTAGTGTTGGTGTTGTTGTGTGTAGAATCTCATCACAGGTCTCCTCTCTGCCCTTGGCGGGGCGGTTAGTTGTTGGCACGACCATCCTATCCTGCTGGGCACGCAGGGAGTCGGAGTAGAGATGACCATCACTGATCACCCCCTCCACAGATCCCGGCGGGCGGCATTACCGCACCGGGCTCCTGCCTTGGGTGAGGACGCCGAAGCGTTGCAGCGGATACTGATGGCAGACTCGCCGGAGGCAGGCAGAGGCGGATCAGACGGTGCATCCGCTCCCATCGCAGCCGGTGCTTCTGGCTGCGGCGTCGCAGGGTTCGAAACCACACTCTCCCCACTGCGTGGCGAAACGCGGTGATGGCCCACCCGTTCATCGGCACGCCGTAGTAACGTGCGTGCCCCCGAACGACGGCGGCCAAGAATGCGCCCTGCTCCGGGATAGGGTCATGCATGCGCCGACGCAGCTCGGCCTTGAGTTCGACGAGCTTTGCCTGCACACGCTGGCGCATCGTTTGGCGCAGTACCGTGAACCCGCCCTTTCGGGTCTTCCCGCTCTTGTGCGTGAAGCCGAGAAAGTTGAAGGTTCCTGGCTTGTCTCCCTGGCCGTTGCGCCACTGGCGATCGGCCTGGCGGCCGAAGGGCAGCAAGCGGGTCTTGTCGGGGTGCAGCTCCAAGCCAAACTGCTGGAACCGCTCGCGCAGTTCCGTCAGGAAGCGTTCGGCCTCCTGGCGATGCTCGAACCCGACGACGAAGTCATCGGCGTAGCGCACGACTACGACTTCTCCGTGTGCCTGCTTCTTTCTCCACCGCTGGGTCCACAGATCGAACACGTAGTGCAGAAAGATGTTGGCCAAGAGCGGGCTGATGTTGCCGCCTTGAACCGTGCCTTCCTCGCTACATATCCGCTCTCCCTCTTCCAGCACGCCGGCCCTGAGCCATTTCTGGATCAGGCGCACGATGCGCCGGTCCCCGATGCGGTGCTCGACAAACTTCACCAGCCATCCGTGGTTGAGGGTATCGAAGAAGGCACGGATATCGGCATCGAGCACCCAGTTCACCTTGCGCGTATGGATGGCGACGGCCAGCGCGTCCAGCGCCTGATGCTGACTGCGCTGTGGTCGGAAGCCGTACGAGAAACCGATGAAGTCCTGCTCGTAGATCGCAGTGAGCACCTCGACGACGGCGCGCTGGACGAGCTTGTCTTCCAGCGCCGGCACGCCAAGTGGTCGTTGGCGCCCGTCCGCCTTCGCGATGTACGTTCTGCGAGCTGGTTGCGCTCGGTACGCTCCACGCCGCAGTCGGTCGGAGAGGTCTCCGAGGTTGCCCTCCAGCTCCTCACCGTACTGCTTCCACGTCTGTCCATCGACCCCGGCGGCGGCCGTTCGCTTCAGGGCGAAGTAGGCGTACCGCAGGCGGTCGACATCGCAGACATGGTGCAGGAGCGCGGTGAACCGCTGCCGCCTGTCACGCCGGGCGGCTCGACGTATGCGAGCGAGCGCATTGGTCACGTCGACCCGGCCCTGTGTCCGGGACGCGTTTTGCTCGGCCGCATTCCCCTTGGCTCGCGGCCTTCCCTCCATCGCCTCCGCTGCTCCACGGGGAGCCTTGTTCGGCGACTTCGGCGGTACTACGCCGCGATCCGACTTCCCACCACCGTGCATCATCGGCGTGTCCCCGCGGGGTTCCCGATGCGGTCTGCCGGCGGGTTGCCGCCAGACGGTGGTGGGATCTCCCGGTTCCCGCACAAGGTGCCTCCGTACATGCCTGGGGTCTCTGACCGCGCGGGGTCCCGATGCACCTCGCCATGTCGGCGCATCGAGTGTGGCCTTCCGCCATCCTCCACGACATCGGCACCCCGGAGTACCTGCTTTCGCAGGGCATCAATTTCGCGGCTCAATACCCAGCCTGCACGTCCCCCTGCCAACGCTTCGCGCGCGCGGTTACCCGCGCCCGCGCATGACTCGGGGTCGCTGTGGGTGGCTAACCCTTCAACGCATGAAACTTTCATTCACAACACCTTGCCGGTGTAACCGGCGCACGGAGGCCTGGATGAGTATCAAAGCCATCCAGGCGACGCCGCATGAAGACGCGGCGCGCCTGATGGCTAAGCGTTAGGCCCTGGGCGCGATCTGCAGTACCATCGCACCGATGCCGGCGATCTCGATCTTTTTCGGAATCGTGATTCGGATGTTCTACAGTGACCACGAGCCAGTACATTTTCACGCTGAATACCAATGCCAGCGAGGAAAGTTCGATCTCACCGGTCGGATGGTGGTCGGCAACATCGGTTCGAAGACGGCGCTACGGCTGATCAGGCAGTGGGCGAAGCAACATGAGGCCGAGATCCGGGCGAACTGGCAGCGCATGAAGACCGGCAAGCCGCTCGAAACGATTGAGCCGTTGCGATAGAGGAGGCGTCATGGACAAGATTCCGTCGGTGATCAAGGCCGAATATCGGGGCGGCCATCGGATTCATGTGACCTTCGATGACAATTCCGCAAAGACTATCGACTTTCGCCGGTGGCTGAAGGGACCGGTCTTTCAGCCGCTGAAGGACCTAAAGTACTTTCGGCGATTCTTCCTCGACGGCTGGACGATCGCCTGGCCGAATGGTGCGGACATCGCGCCCGAGACATTGTACGAGTGCGCGGACGTCAGCAATGAACGCGGAGCGGCCTAACCCGGCGTATCTGGACTCCTCCGTCAACCCGAAGCCGCGGCGGTGAATCAAGATTCTTCGGCCCTGCGAGCGGCGCGGGGTGGTCGCGGGGCGCGGTGAACGACGAAGTGGTGCCAACACGCTGCGAAGCAGATGAGTGCGCCGTGGCAGGACGAGACTGCAGGCGTATCTTCGGCCTCGACGAGGGAGCCGGAGTGGCTCTGGGCCATGATGGAATCCGCGCGCGCTTGGGCCAATCGATGCGAGCGGCCTGCGTGAGCCAGCCAAGTTATCGGCCTTGGGCGCGCCGGTCTGACCTGTTCAGCCATCACTCGATGCGCGGAGCAGCGTGGGGCAAGCTTGAGTTGGGGAGCTGGTCACGCCGCCTGGGCCGCAGACTCGACGCGGCGATCGTATTTCCACACGGCCCAGATGATGCGGGCCAGTTTGTTGGCCAACGCCACGGCCGCCTTGTTGTGGCCGATGCTCCGCTCCAGGCGCAGCGCCCTGGCGCGCAGGCGATCCGGTTCCTTGAGGCACTTGGCGTGCCACAGCGTAGCGCGGGCGCCGTGGATGAGCAGCATGCGCAGGTAGACGGCGCCGCGTTTGGAGATGGCGCCCAGGCGGCGCTTGGAGCCGCTGGAGCGTTCGCGCGGGGTGAGGCCGAGATAGCTGGCGAAGTGGCGGCCAGACGGGAAGCGGTGGATGTCGGCGGTGAGGGCCACCACGGCGGTGGCGGTCAGCAGGCCGACCCCGGGGATCGAGCGCAGCCGCTCGACCACCGGCAGTTGCTCGGCGAGCGCCGCGAGCTGGTGTTCAATGTCCTTGATGCGCTCTTCGAGCGTGCGCAGTTCGCGACAGACCTCGGCGAAGGGCTCTCGCAACACCTCAGGCAGGCCGGAGTCGGCGTCTTCGATCAAGCCCCAGGCCCGCGGCACCACGTGATGCGCGCCGCCGGGGATGACGAAGCCGAGTTCACGCAACCGGCCGCGCAGTGTGTTGATCTTCGCAGTGCGCTCGGCGAGCCACGCCGAGCGCAGCCGGTGCAGCGTCTGTTGTTCGACCGACTTCACCGGCACGCGATGGCTGTCGTCGTTGTGGAAGGCTTCGAGCAGGCCTTTGGCGTCGGTGCGATCGGTCTTATTGCGCAAGACGTACGGGCGCACCTGGTGGGCGGGCAGCAACACGACCTGATGCCCGAGGCGCTGAAGCTGGCGGCCCCAGTGGTGCGCCGAGCCGCAGGCTTCCATGACGACGGTGGCCGCCGGGCGCTGGACGAAGAAGGCCAAGAACTTGTGCCGCGGTACCCGCGCTCGTTCGTGCACCTTGCCGGGCTGCTGCGAAACGACGATCTCGAAGACGGCCTTTGCGACGTCGACAGCGATCCGCGTATGGTTGTCCATGATGGGCTCCTCCTCATGCATAAGATGCAGCGACTTTGGCACATTGATGCCGCGCAAGTCGCAGGAGGAGTCCATCTCATCCAATCGAGACCGACGCGAAAAG
Organism: Candidatus Margulisiibacteriota bacterium; assembly: GCA_035541735.1. GTDB lineage: Bacteria > Desulfobacterota > Binatia > HRBIN30 > HRBIN30 > DATKMS01. The sequence goes on along the minus strand of DATKMS010000322.1, from coordinate 6,151 downwards.
ACCGCGCGGCTCAGCGCCACGGCGTTAGGCTGCGCGCTGACCGGATGACATGACGCGAGCGCAGGCCAACAGACTCAGACGGGTCATCGGTGGATCGATTCTGGTTTCCACATTGTTTGCTTGGCGGTTCGCCGTCTCTCCGCGAGCGTTGCTCCGGTCCCCCAATTTACTGACGCTCATCACCGTCCTCTTGATGTACCCGCTGTGGTGCTTTTGCTTTTGGGGGAGCATCGGTCTCCTGCGAGGCCGGGCGTCCGGATTCTATTGCATGGTGATCGCATTCCTCCTGAGCGTCGTTGGTTCGACCTTTTCATTCATTCCATTCATACCCCGTCTTTTCTGGGGCTCTCCGAGTGTGCAGTACTATCTCTGGGGCACCAACTTGGTTGTCATCGTTCTGTTGGGTGCATTCGAGTATGTCACGAGCTGGAGGAAGGCGTAACCCGCCGCTGCAAGCGACGGCCGAAACGGGCGGTGGTTGAGCGGCAAACGTTATGCACCGTGAGATAGAGGAGTTTGGCGCGTGCCGCCGAAGGTGAGAGAGCTCATCGGCGATCTAAAGAAAGCAGGCTTCGTCGATCGCAGCGGCAGGGGGAGTCATCGCAACTTCGTGCACCCGAAGGTCGCAAGGCCCGTGGTAATTTCTGGTAATCCAGGCGATGATGCGAAGCGCTACCAGGTGCGCGCGGTTGAACTCGCCATCGAGGAGTCGAAGAGATGAAGGAAAGCGCTCGCTACGTGAAAATCGTGGAATGGTCGGAAGAGGATCGGTGCTACGTCGGGAGTTCGCCCGGTTTGATCTACGCCGGCTGCCATGGCGAAGACGAGCGGCAAGTGTTCGATGAGCTGTGCCGGATCGTCGACGAAGCAATCGCGCTCTACCAAGTGGACGGTAAGCCGCTGCCCCCTGCTACGTCTGGACGTGACTTCGCCAACAAGATGCAGGACGTTGCATAACAAGCGGCTAAGCGGACCGCGAAGAAAGCGCGGCCGCTTAGCCGCGACGTTAGGGCTCGCACCTATGAAGCGGGTCGGTCTTCACATTCTGCTACTCCTGGCTTCGCGGGCTGAGGCGCAGACGACGATATCATACGTCTGCAATGCGAGAGTATCCTCCGTGTATCTCTCCTCTGGGCTGAAGCATCTCGGCGAGGTCAACCGCCGCAAGCGCCTCGGCTGGCATGTCGAGGCCATCGACGTGACCACACTTGTTAAGACGACCGCAGAGGATGACCCGCGCGGCTTCTATAGGGTCGCGTCGCGGAAGATCACGAGACGGTGCGGTGTGTTCAAGATCATCATCACCGCTGGATGGATGAACGCCAATCCCTATGGATATCTCGGCGCGATTCAGTTCCCGTGGGTCGAGCTCTGGGATGACGGCGGACAGGTGCTACGACCCACCGCGCTGCATTCGTGCGAAGCAGATCAGGACCTGTATGCTGCTGCCGGCTGCCCCAGCGCCTTCGCAAACGTGATCGAGGTCAGACGCGAGCGGAAGACGAAGACAGCCACGGTCGACTTGATGCGCGATGGACAACCGCGAGTGCCCTAACAGGCCGCTCGATCGGACCGCGGGCGGGAGCGGGCGCGGTCAGATCGAACCGTCGCAGTTCGCCCGCGGCCGCTCATCGCCACCGCGTTAGGCGACGCAACGCAGCCGCTTTCAGTAAACCAATCACCAACACAAAACGAAAGGAAACAACAATGAAAACGACAACCTCAACGCGACTCTGGCTCAAGGGATCAATCGCGTGCGCCCTCGCCATGCTTGCCCTCGGTACCGGTCGCGCAATCGCCGCCGATGCTTCGGTCACCGCCATCGACATCCTGCTGAAGCCGGATGCCACAATGCTCCAGCACACGGCGGCGACCAATGAGCGTCTGCTCAAGGTCTTTCCGAAAGGCTTTGCGCTCGATGCCTCCCACCGTCCGCACATCACCTTGGGCAGCGTTTCGTCCTCACCGAGAATCTGGATAAAGTCTATGCCGCCGTCGGCAAAGTCTTCGCCAGCGCCAATGTGACCGGCCTGAAGTTGGAAGCTTTCAAATCCTACTACATACCAGACAAGGACCTTGGCCTCTCGGGCATTGCCATCAGACCGAAGACCGACGCCTGAATTGCTCAAGCTGGAACAGCAGGTGATGGACGCTGTGACGTTCGCGGTGACAACCGGACCCTCGGCCGCATTCGTCACGACGCCCGAAGATCCCGAGGTCCTCCCGGCCTTGATCACCTACGTTTCGGAGTTCGTGCCGAAGCATTCCAGCAAGAATTAAAGCGCTCAGACGCGCTGCTAGCGCAGCAGGTCGGGTTGCTTGAAGGCCGTCCAGCCGCGGTCGCAGTTGAGCACCGCGCCGGTGAGACTGCGCGAGGCATCCGACGCCAGGAAGACCACCAGGTCCGCAACCTCCTCCGGCGTCTGCAGCCCGGTGGCGTGCCCTTTGGCGAACCCGGCCTTCATCTCATCGCTCTGCCAGATGAGTGCGTTCATCGGTGTATCGACGTACCCCGGGCTGATGGCGTTGACGCGGATGTTGAGCATGCCGCAGCCGACGGCCATCGACTTGGTCAGCAAAGCCACGCCACCCTTCGACGCCGCGTAGCCGTCGAGCCCGCCGAGCGGCAGGTGCGCCATGGACGACGCCGTGTTGATGATCGATCCACCTCCGGCCTTGGCGATCTCGGGTATCGCGTAGTGCGAGCAGTAGAAGACGCTCGACAGGTTGGTGCGGATGACACGATCCCACACCTCCGGCTCGATGCGCGGCGCGAAGCCGTCGTCGAACGGCAGCGCGATGCCGGCGTTGTTGTAGAGGATGTGCAGCGCACCGTATGCGGCGACGGTGCTCTGCACGAGGCGCTCGCAGTCTGCGGCGACACTGACGTCCGCCGGGATCGCGTGCCCCTTGCCGCCGGCTGCATGAATGGCCTCTGCAGTCGCTGCAGCGCTTTCCGCCTTCAGATCCGACGCAACCACCGTGGCGCCGGCTCGTGCCAGCGCCAGCGCGCCGGCGCGGCCGAGCCCGGAGCCTGCCCCGGTTACGATCGCCACCCGATCTTTGAGCGCCATATGCTCCTCGATCACCACCGCAGCTCGCTCAAGAACGATGCGATCAAGTTGACGGTCGACGCCGGATTGTCTCCCGCCGCCAGATGCCCGGCCTTCTCGACGATCGCCAGGCGCGCGTTCGGCATCAGCGCCGCCACTTCCTCCGCGCCTTGATGCGAGAGCACATCGCTGGCCGCGCCGCGCAGGACAAGGACGGGGCAGCGCAACGCCGCAGCGTCGACGTCGAGGCCTTCGATCACGTGGTTCCAGTTCTTCCCTTGCACAGGGCCTTCGGCGCGCAGCCGCCGATTGAAGCCGTGCTTCCAGATCCAGCGGCCGTCGGCGCGCTGGCGCAGGTTGCGCGTCAGGCTCTCCGGCCGCACCTCCTTCCGATGCGGCAGGTACTGCGCAATCTCGGTCGCGGCCTCTTCAAGCGACGCAAACGACTCGTGCTTGCTCATGAACTCGATGATCTTGCGGACACCTTCTTCTTCCAGCTTGTGCCCGACGTCGATGAGCGCGATGGCCACCACCCGATCTGGGTGGGCGACGGCGTACGTCATGGCGACGATCCCGCCGAGCGACGCGCCGACGATCACCACCTTCCCAAGACCGAAGTGGGTGCACAGCGGCGGGATCGTCGCCGCCAGCGCGTGCCGGGTGTGGTCGGCAACCGGATCCGAATCCCCGTGATCCGGCAGGTCGGGCGCCAGGACATGGTAGCGTGCCCGCAACGCCGCGCCCAGCTCTTCGTACATGTACGCCGTCTGCCCACCGCCGTGCAGGCAGAGGACCGGCGGTGCACCCGAGGGACCCCATTCAAGGTAGTGTACTTGACGGCCGTCGATGACGGTGAAGCCGCTGCGCCCGCCGTTCGGCACGTCGTGGCGTGGCAGCTCAGCTGATGCGGTACTCATCGATCCTCCTGGTTGTTCATTCATGCATGTTGTCGGCACAGGTTTCAAACACCTGCGGCCCGGGATGCCGCCGGTTTCAACGGACCACGACCATCACCGGAGGCTCGAAGTCTCCGGCTACCCAAGCGTGGCCTGACCGCTCCGCACTCACAGCTTGCCCGTTTTCCGCGGCTGTGTTCTGATCCACGGCTCGGAGGCTGCACGCATGCCGCACCAGCGCGTTGGCGATATCAATCTGTACTACGAGCTCTTTGACTTCACCGAACCCTGGAGGGCCGGCCCGGCGCCCGTCGTCTTCATCCATGGTCTCGGCGGCGACCACAGCATGTGGCTCTATCAGGTGCCGGCCTGCTGCTCCCGTTTCCCTACCATCACGCTCGATCTGCGCGGGCACGGGCAATCGACGCGGCCGACTGGCGATTGCGGCATGGCCGAGATGGCCGCAGACGTGGTGCGCTTGCTGCGCGCGCTCGGAGTCGAGCGGGCACATCTCGTCGGCTTGTCACTCGGCGGGATGGTCGCGCAGCAGTTCGCCCTGGACTATCCGCTGGCCACCGCGTCGTTGGTGTTGGCGGATACGTTGTGCGGTACTCCCCCGGGGTTCGAGAATGTCATGCGCGATGCCGTCCGTTTCATCGAGGAGAACACCATGGCGGCAGTCGCGCAGGCGCGCATCACCAACGCCTTCTCCGACGCCGTCGATCCGGTGCTGCGCGGCTACCTGATCGATCGCGTCGCGCAGAACGACAAGGCCGCGTACGTGCGCGCGGCCCGTTCCGCCTTTGGCTTCTCCGTCGGCGACCGGCTCGCAGAGATCACTGCCCCGACACTGGTCGTGGTCGGTGAGGAGGACCGGGTCACACCGCCACCACTCTCGGACGACATCGCCGCACGCATTCCAGGCGCGCGTCTGGCACGTATTGCCGGCGCCGGACACATCAGCAACATCGAGCGGCCGCAGGAGTTCAACAGTGTGGTTCTGGAGTTCTTGTGCGCGATTGCGGGGCTCAGCGCGGCGTCGCGGCGCGCCGGCGGCGTGGGAGAATAGCGGCGTCAAAGCGGGCCCCGCTTCCAGTCCAAAGAGGCGCGCGGCGCCGAAGAGACGCAATTTCAAACACGTGGCGTGGTCCGACCCCCGCAGCGTCGCGCAGGTTGGCCCATGGGTGGTATGGGCTTCCTGCCTGTACCAGGAGCAGGACCTCCGCCGGGCTGGTGGGCGCCAGCGGCACTCAGGCTCGGATCACGGCGACGTCGTATGCTTCGAGCTGGCGGTCGGCCGTCAACAGGGAGAGCGCCTCGATCTGCGCCTGCGCGACCAGCAGGCGATCGAATGGATCGCGGTGATGGGCGGGGAGTTCGGCGACACGCATGGCATGGATGTGCTGAATCGGTAGCGGCACAATACCATCCTCCGCGAGCCTCGAAGTGACAAATTCCCCGAATGGCTCCGGGAGACGCGCCTTCCCGAGCGCTGCCTTGATCGCGAGTTCCCAGACGCTCGCGGCGGAGAGCAGGAGCTCGTTTGCCGGATCGATCAACAACCGGCGCGTCCGCGCCGACAGCCGTTGCGGCGCAGCCCGCATCCACAGCCAGCACTGTGTATCGAGCAGCACCCTCACGACTCGAATGCCGCCAGCAGCTCGGGAGGCAGCGGGGCGTCGAAGTCTTCAGCGATGATGAGCTTCCCCTTGTCGCGGCCAAGGACGCGCCGCCCCTTCGGTCGCGCCACGGGCACCAGCCGCGCCACCGGCCTTCCGGCACGAGCAATCACGATTTCCTCACCCCGCGCGACCCGGGCGAGGAGGCGCGAGAGATGCGTTTTGGCTTCGTGCACGTTCACTTCGACCATGACTAACAAGTGGACTAAGCCGCCGTGGAAGTCAACCGCGTCGGCAACCAGCCGATATCTGGTGCCCGACCGGTCACGCGGGGGACGCACCGCACAGGCCAGCTATCATGAGTCCATAGCGCAGACGCCTCGACCGCGGTTCGTTGGTAGAACGATACAACGGCCCATGGTAGGAGGACACAGAGGCCTGTCATGCAGTTCGAGACACTCGTCTACGAAGCGCTCGGCGATCACGTCGCGCGGCTGACGCTCAACCGGCCGGAGAAGCTCAACGCCATGAGCCCGCAGCTGCTGGCGGAGTTCGATGGCGCGCTCGATGCCTTCGAAGGCGA
>DATKMS010000321.1:0-4028 GCA_035541735.1 Candidatus Margulisiibacteriota bacterium | reverse complement strand
GTTCTCTGCAAAGGAAACAGTAGTCGGAGGGGGGCGGTAGGAGCACCCGTGACGAGTAGGAGTACGTGGAGGTGCGAATGATCCTGGCCGGCGATATCGGCCGTCCGAAAAGTCGTCGTCCGGCGAAGACCTGGAAGTCGGCTGTCCGGCTGATCGTCCTGGCGGTCACGTTTGGAAGCAGTTGGATCATTCCAGACGGCGTGCGGGCGCAGGACAAGACCGAGATCACGATCGCTGAAGCTGGACGAATTGGGTACGACAAGTATTGTACGCCGTGCCACGGTCCCGGCGGGGCTCCAGGCTCCGCCGTGTACAGGAACACCAAGCAACCTATCGATCTTCGCACCTACGTGCAGCGCCATGGCGGCCAGTTCCCCCTGGGTAAATGGCTCGCGGTTGTATTCGGTTCCCAGCCCCGTGGCCCTCACACCGAGGTCTGGGAGAAAATCCGGAGCGCCCACCACACCACAAGTTCAGTGAGTGACGCTGAGGCCCGTGACCTCGTCGATGATATCGAAGACTACGTCATCTTGGTCCAAAGGAAATAGTGTCACGGCCTCTTCAGCGCGAGACGGGCCAAGCCGTGCACACGACAGACACGTCATGCCGAGTCGCACAGACATGGGAAGATCAACGGCGAAAGCGGGCCGACAAATGCACGATTCGATGACCTGCGCGGATGAGCCCTTTCCCGGCGAGCGCGCTGGCATGAATTCAGCTCCCACCGCCGTGTGGCGGAGACCCGCGGCCGCAGGGCGGGCCTATGCGGCACTACCAGCCTGGAACTTCTCGAGCGACTTCCTTGCTTGCATCCCGCAGCACCTGCTGGTACTGCGCGTCGCAGACAGCGCGTGGAGCAAATAGGACACTCTGCAGGCGATTGCGCGTACGTTCGCCAGCCTGAAGGAGCTACCATTGTGGATGAGTCCCCAATTGCGCCGCTCGATTCAGGAGGGATGAGCCTGGGTGTCTCCTCATTAGCGACTGCGCTGCGCGCCACTGCGTGTGCGGTGCTGGTGCTGACGTCTGGGTGTGGCCTCGCGCCCTCGGTCAACGTTTTGGGCTCGTTCTTTCCGGCGTGGCTCATCAGCATCGTCACCGGAATCGTGCTCACCGTGCTGGTCAGGCAGGTGTTCGTCGCGACCAAGATTGCTCCGTACCTCCGTCCGGCGGGCCTGGTGTACCCGTCCCTGGCCGCTCTGTTGATCTTCGCTGCGTGGCTCGTCCTGTTCGGGAACTAGCATGAGCGACGTTCGAAGTTCGGTGGGACGGTTCATCGTCTTCGGCATCGTGGCGGGGGCCGTCCTTCTGGGGGTCGTGGTCGTCCGGCGCGTCGTCAAGTACCCGCAGACGGACGACGCGATTGTGATGGCCGACATCATTAACGTGGTGCCACAGGTGAGCGGCACGATCACCGAGCTGCACGTCGCGGACAACCAAGCGGTCAAGCAAGGGGACCTGCTGTTCGTCATCGACCCGCGCCCCTATGAGTTTGCCGTCCAACGCGCGCGCGCCGAGATGGCCGCACTCGACGGCGAGATCGAGGTCACGCAGCGACACATCGACGGGCAACGCTTCGCCGTGGCTGCGGCGAAGGCGGCGGTGCAGCGCATGGAGGCGCAGGTGAAGAATGCCACCGACAACCTCAACCGGCTCGAGCCGCTGCTGCCGAAGGAATTCGTGACACCCGACAAGATCGACCAGGTGCGCACCACAAAACGGACCGCCGAGGCGGGCCTCGACGAGGCCCGGCAAAAGATGGATCAGGCAGAGAAGGACGTCGGCGATCTCAACGCGCTGCTCGCCAAGCGGGACGCCGCGCAGGCGACACTCGGCAAAGCGGAGCTGGACCTGAGCTTCTGCTACGTGCGCGCGCAGTTCGACGCGCTCGTCGTCAACCTGCACACCACCATCGGCCAATTCGTTGCGCCCGGGCCCACGCCGGTGTTCTCGCTCGTGGATACGCGGGTCTGGTACGTCGTGGCGGACTATCGCGAGACCGAGCTCAAGCACATCGCGCCCGGGATGGATGCGGAGGTGTACGTGCTCACCGACCCGCAGTACCACTTTCGCGGCACGGTGCAGGGGATCGGGTGGGCGGTAAACCCGGAGGACCAGCCGATCGTCGCCGGGGTGCCGCCGGTCAAGCGCGAGCTGTACTGGGTGCACATTGCGCAGCGGTTTCCCGTCCGCATCCGTATCGAAAACCCGCAGTCGTCACACGCCTTCCGCGTCGGTGCCTCAGCCGTTGCAATCATCCGCGGCTGGGGCCCTGACAAAGCCACCGGCGCCGCAGGCTGAGGCGTCATGCTGGCTGACCAGACCGCTGCGTTACCACAGCCGCCCCAGCCACTCCCGCAGCGCATCGCGCTCCTCCACTTTCTGCGTCGCGAGCTGGCGCCATTTCCCGGACGTACCGTGGCCACCGTGCGCGTCGTGGTTGCCTGCGTCACGGTGCTGGTGCTTTGCATGACGCTGCGCGTGCCGGAGGCGTACCTCTCCGTGTGGGTGGTCACCCGGTTCGCGATGGAGGAGTCGAGCCAGACGTTGTTGACCGCCATCGTATTTCTGGTCGCTCTCACCGTCGGCATTGCCCTACCGCTAGTGCTGCTGACCTTCGCCATGGATCAAGCCTGGTTGCGTTTCTGTCTGATGGCCACCATGGCGGCGGCGGGGCTATTCCTCCGGCGCACCTTCGTCATCGGCGCGCTTGGCTTCGTGATCGGCCTCATCGGCACCATGATCATGACGGTGCCGGACTTCGTATCGGTGCCGGAGTTGGCAGTGCGCTTCAGTCTCTGGCTGTGGCCAGTGTTTGCGCTCGGCGTCGCCGCAGCGGCTGCCACCGATCTGCTCCTCGCACCGACCGATCCCGAGGCCTTGCTCCGGACCGAGCTCATCGCGCGATTGCGGGCGACCGAAGATTCGCTTGCCCACTGCCTGGGGAGGGGAGAGCGCGAGGGGCGCGCGACGCGGCTCGCGACGGCAGGCATCACGAGGCTGCTCGCACTCCTCAAGAGCGCGGGCGTCGTGCACGCCTCTGTCAGGGCGCGGCACGCCCAATACAGCGCGTTGATCACGCTGGTCGACCGTCTCGTCACCGCGGCCGCGGCGCTGGAGCTCCTCTCAACTACACCGCTGCGCATCGATGAGCGCGAGCGATTGCAGCGTCTCGACGCGGACTGCGCGCGCCTCAGGCAGGTGCTCGAGGCGGGCCGCGTGGCGGAGCCCCCGCCGCCGAGGGACGGCGGACAACCGTCTGCGGGTGGCTCAGCGAAGTTGCCCGCGATCGTTGAGCTGGAGCACGTCGTGGACCTGATACAGCAGGCACTCGGGCCCGAGGCGGCTGCGACCGAGTCCGCGTCGGATGCTGAGCGTGGCCGCCTGTTTGTGCCCGATGCGTTCACAAACCCGGAGCACGTCCACTATGCGCTCAAAGGCGCGCTCGCCGTCATGGTCTGTTACGTCCTGCAGAGCGCCGTTGACTGGCCTGGCATCCGCACCTGCATCATCACCGGTTTGATCGTCGGGCTGACGAGCGAGGGCGCGACGATCCAGAAGGGCACCTTGCGCATCTCGGGTGCGCTGGTCGGCGCGGCGATGGGCTTCTTGGCGATCCTGCTGCTCATCCCGGGCATGGAGTCGATCACGTCCCTGACACTGCTGGTTGCTGCCGGCACAGCGGTCGCGGCGTGGGTCGTCGTTGGGAGCCCGCGCATCGCATATGCGGGTGTGCAGATCGCCTTTGCGTTCTACCTGTGCGTGATTCAAGGCTTCGAGCCGACCTGGTACTTTTACACCATCCGCGACCGTTTGATCGGCATCCTGCTCGGCAACACGGTCATAACGGTGGTGTTCTATTCCGTGTGGCCCGTGCAGGCGTCCGCGGCGATGTGGACGAGCCTGGCCTCGGCTTTCCGCGCCATGGCACAACTGGCCACCGTCGGGAGCCGCAGCGACGACCAAACCGTCGTCGCCAGGGAGGCGCAGGGCCTACGCCTTCAAGCCTATCGTGATTTCGCGGCGGC
>DATKMS010000320.1:0-12274 GCA_035541735.1 Candidatus Margulisiibacteriota bacterium | reverse complement strand
CGAAGGTGCTGTTGGCCTCGGCGGTTGCTGGGTTGCTGGCGCTGAACGCTTTCGGCGGTACGGCCCTGGCAGCCGACAAGACCGAGGACGGCAAGATCAAGTGCTACGGTGCAAACAGCTGCAAGGGTAGCGGCGCCTGTGGCGGCGGCGGCCATGCCTGCGCCGGCAAGAACGCCTGCAAGGGACAGGGCTTCGTGAAGGCCGATAGCGAGGAAGCCTGCCTCAAGATGGCCGGTGGACGGCTCACCGCCGAAGCTCCGAAGAAGTAACTCGCTAAACCGTGCTCGTGTTCGTGCTCGTGCTCGTTGAGAAACCCCAATCATTGAACTTCATCTAACGAGCAGGAGTCACGGGCACGAGCACGACACCCTATGAGACCGCATCCAACGAGCACGAGTCGCGAGCACGACTCCTTCTGGCCCCGCCTGGGCTTTGGTGTCGGCCTGCGGACGCCGCATTACGACGACATTTTGGGCGGAGCACGGCGCGTCGATTGGTTCGAGGCGATCACCGAGAACTACATCGACAGCGGTGGACGCCCGCTGCACGTTTTGGAGCGCGTCCGCCGTGACTATCCGGTGGCCCTGCACGGCGTAGCGCTTTCGATCGGGTCGGCCGATTCGCTCAACATGCAGTACCTGCGCAACCTGCGCACATTGGTGCAGCATATCGAGCCGGTGCTGGTGACCGATCACCTGTGCTGGACCGGCATTGACGGCCGTGGTCTGTACGACTTGCTGCCGCTGCCGTACACCGAAGACACGCTCGCTCACGTTGCGCAGCGTGTGCGGCAGGTGCAAGATTGGCTCGGCCGCCGCATCTTGCTGGAAAACCCGTCCACCTATGTGCAATTCCGTCATTCGGTGTTCACTGAATGGGAGTTTCTCGCCGCCGTCGCCGAGGAAGCTGACTGCGGCATCCTGTTGGACGTGAACAACGTCCACGTGAGTGCGTACAACCACGGCTTCGATCCCGTGCGCTACCTCGACGGCATACCGGTGGCGCGGGTAGGACAGATGCACCTCGCCGGCTTTACGGATATGGGCACGTACCTCTTTGACACACACAGTGCACCGGTGAGCGAACCGGTGTGGCGCCTGTACGCCTACGCCGTCCAACGTTTCGGCATGGCCTCGACTCTGGTGGAGTGGGACGCGGACATTCCAGCCTTCGACCGTCTGTGTGCCGAAGCCCAGCACGCGCGCAGCATCGCGGAGGAGACTCATGACTACAGCACCGGTGCGCACGCCAACCCTGCACGAAGTGCAACGCAGGATGGCAGCGCTGATCGCGAATGGAGATCGACGCGACGCGTGCACGCCTGTTGAGGGTGACGATCTCGGTGCGCTGGTCGTCGCTCCCAAGCACGGCACCGCAGGGGACCGGCTACAGGTGTACGCCGGTGGCTACGCCGTCCGTGTCCAGGAGGCGCTCGCCGAGACCTTCCCGGCCGTCGCTCATGTCGTTGGTGGAGGTGCGTTTGCCGAACTGGTGCGGCGCTACATCGAGACGACGCCGCTGCGCTCGTACAATCTCAACGATGCCGGCGCTGCGCTGCCGCGTTTTCTCCGCGACGATCTGCTGACGGCCGGCTTGCCGTTTCTGCCCGACCTTGCCCGGCTGGAGTGGCAGGTGGCGCGTGCGTTCCATGCGCACGCGCAGCCAGCCCTCGACCCGGCCGCGCTTGCCGGCTGGAGTATGGACGACTGGGGACGCGCGATCCTGCGCTTGCAACCGTGGGTTGCGATCGTACGCTCCGACTGGCCCATCCGCGAGATCTGGGAATCGCGTGACACGCCGATCGAAGACATCAACATCGCTCTGTACGACCGGCCGGATCGGGTTCTGGTGCGTCGCGCCGGCGACGCGGTGCTCTGCGAATCGCTGGACGATGCGGAGGCTGACGCCTTGGGCGCCCTGCTCGAAGGACAACCGCTCGGCAGCGTCGTTGCGGCCCTGACACCCCGCGGGGGTGATCCAGCCACCGTCTCTGCCTGGTTTGCGCGTTGGATGGCGTTGCGAATGATTGCGGACTGCCTCATCCACTGACTACTTCACTGCGGCCCTTCTCGGCTGCAGTAGCTTGGCCACCAAACCGGTCCATCCCGTCTGATGCGACGCGCCCACCCCACGGCCGGTGTCACCGTCGAAGTATTCATGGAACGGGATGTAGTCGCGGAAGTGAGGGTCGGTCGCCAGTTTGGGGTGCTGTCCAAGCACGGGTCGCCGCCCGTTTTCGTCCGCCAGGAAGATCTGCGTCAGACGGCGCGCCAGCTCGTCGGCGACGGCATTGAGAGTGATGAAGGTGTTCGACCCGGTCGGACATTCGACCTTGAAATCGTCGCCATAGTAATGATGAAACTTCTGCAGCGACTCGACGAGCAGATAGTTCACCGGAAACCAGATCGGCCCGCGCCAGTTGGAGTTGCCGCCGAACAAGCCGGAGGTCGACTCCGCCGGCAGGTAACTCACGCCAAACGAGCGGCCGTTGTGTGCAAAGACGTAGGGGTTGTCGCGGTGCGCACGCGAAAGCGAGCGGATGCCGTGGTCGGAAAGAAACTCGGTTTCGTCGAGCATGCGCTTGAGCAGACACTTCATCCGATGTCCGCGCAGAAGCGAGAGCAACCGCCGCTCGCCCCGCCCGGGCTCCTGCCAGCGCGAGACCAGGCGGGCCAGCCCGGGCCGATAATTCAGGTACCACTCCAGCCGCTGCCGAAACTCCGGCACCTTTTCGAGAAGGTCGGGCTCCAGCGTTTCCACCGCGAACAATGGAATGAGTCCCACCATCGACCGCAGCCGCAGCGGGATGCAGTTGCGGTCGGGAAGATTCAGCACGTCGTAGAAGAATTCATCTTGCTCATCCCACAGGCCGCTGCCGTCGCCGGCCATTCTGCTCATGGCCTCGGCGATGCCGAGGAAGTGCTCGAAGAACTTGGTGGCGATGTCCTCGTAGACCGGGTTGTGCTGCGCCAGCTCGAGGGCGATGCGCATCAAGTTGAGGCTGTACATCGCCATCCAGCTCGTCCCATCGGATTGGTTGATGTACCCGCCGGTCGGCAGGGGCGCGCTGCGGTCGAACACCCCGACGTTGTCGAGACCGAGGAAGCCCCCCTGAAAGATGTTGCGCCCTTCGGCATCTTTGCGGTTCACCCACCAGGTGAAGTTGAGCATGAGCTTGTGGAAGACGCGCTCCAGAAAGGCGATGTCGCCGCAATCGCCGCGTTGCTTGCGGTCGATCTGAAACACGCGCCAGGCCGCCCAGGCGTGCACCGGCGGATTGACGTCGCCGAACGCCCACTCGTAGGCCGGCAGCTGTCCGTTGGGGTGCATGTACCATTCGCGTGTCAGGAGCACGAGCTGCGACTTGGCGAACTCCGCGTCAACGAGCGCCAGCGGAATACAATGGAACGCCAAATCCCAGGCGGCGTACCACGGGTACTCCCATTTGTCGGGCATCGAGATGATGTCGGCATTGTTGAGATGGCACCAGTCGCTGTTGCGCCCCTGGCGTCGCTCGGCCGGCGGCGCCGGCTGGGCCGCATCGCCGTGCAGCCACTCCCGTACGTCGTAGTAGAAGAACTGCTTGCTCCAGATCATGCTCGCCAACGCCTGGCGCTGCACGCTGCGCACATCTGGATCGCTGATCTCGCTCTGCAGGACGGCGTAGAACGCGTCGGCCTCGCGCCGCCGCGCCTCGAGGACAGTGTCAAAGTTCTGAAATGGCGTCGGGTCGGCATTGTTGGTCAAGCGCAGACGGACGCCGACGGCACCGCCCGCAGGCACCGTCAGGTGATAGTGTGCCGCCGCCTTGGTTCCGGCTTGCCCCGGGTTCACCGCAGCGTGACGCTTGCCGACGATGTAGTCGTGAAACGCGTCCTTGAAATGACCAGGCGTTGGTTGCGCGCCGAACAGGCGCTCGGCGTTGGTCTCGTTATCGCAGAAGAGCAATGCCGGGTGCCCATCTGTGTAGAGTCGATAGCTTCCGAGGTCGGGATGGCAGGCACTGATCGCTCCATCGTCGACGACCTCGAGCTTTGGCTTGGCGCCACCGCCGTTCCACGCCCAGGTATTCCGAAACCAGATCTGGGGCAGCAGGTGGAGAGTCGCGTCTTCCGGGCCGCGATTATGGACGGTGACGAGCATCAGAATGTCGTCTGGAGCGGCCTTGGCATACTCGACGAAGACGTCGAAGTAGCGATCGTCGTCGAAGACGCCGGTGTCGATCAACTCGAATTCCGGCTGTTCCCTGCCGCGGCGGCGGTTTTCTGCGACGAGCCACGCATACGGGAACTCGCGCTGCGGATACTTGTAGAGCATCTTCAGGTAGGAATGGGTCGGGGTCGCGTCGAGATAGTAGTAGTGCTCCTTGACGTCCTCCCCGTGATTACCCTCGCCGTTTGTCAAGCCGAACAACCGTTCCTTCAGAATGGGATCGCGGCCATTCCACAGCGCGAGTGCCAAGCACAGCCGTTGTTGATCGTCACTGATACCGGCAAGGCCATCTTCACCCCAACGGTAGGCGCGGCTGCGTGCGGCATCGTGGGAGAGGTACGCCCAGGCGTCACCGCCGGGGCTGTAGTCTTCGCGCACCGTGCCCCACTGCCGCTCGCTGAGATAGGGGCCCCAGCGTTTCCACTCGCACCCTCGGCGCGTGTCTTCGCTCACGCGCACGTGTTCTGCACCTGCCTGCGCCCGGCGCGCTTGACTTGCGAGCTGATTGCCCGTCGACTGCATCGTCCTCCCCCGTGTCGGTTCACACGCCATCGCTCAACCGCGACCGAGCGCGGAAACGCATTCGCCGAGAGTCGCCGTAGCCGTTCCGTCGAATTACTAGCTGTTATGATGCGGCGGAGCGTGCGCGGTTTCAGCGCAAGCGACCGGCGTTACCGCGAGGTGTAACACTTGACCCGGTTCCATCGGTAAGGCCCTCTCTCAGTAGCAGTACGAACAGCACCATCTAACAGCTATCGTCATTGAGACCCAATGTCATGGTGCGAGACCGATTGCCCCATGCGGACGCGGCGTACGTGGAGAAAAGGCGCCCCGTGCGCGTTCTCTGGCCAATGCGAGAGTGCGAACTGCGCGACTATCACGGGCACCAACTGCGGGAGTTGCGCGCCGCCCAATCTGGCCGGTGATTCCTGCGCCACGACGTCCTGCTCGCAGGGCCTCTTCTGCATCGCCGGCACGCAACAATGCCAGCCGCGCGGCAGCGCCGGTGCGGGCTGCGATGCCGACCACCCCTGCGGCGCAGGCTTGTCGTGTGTCACGGCAGCGGCGATGCCATCCGGCACATGTCAGACGGCGGGTAGCAGCGTCGAAACCGCGTGCGACCCCAAACACCAGAACGCTCCTGGGTGCGATCCAAGTGCCGGCCTGTATTGCGATGCGAGCACCAAGACCTGCCACGCCGTTACCTACGCGACCGCCGGCGGCCAGTGCGGTTCCATCAATCAGGTCAGCGTTGCCTGCACCAACGCTTCCACCTGCTTTGGTGCGCAGGGGGAAACACCCGGCACCTGCGTCGCCAATGCGTTGGAGGGGATGGCGTGCGACACGCAGGCCGGCCCGTCCTGCGTCCCACCGGCCACCTGCGTGACCGGAAGCCCCACCGCCACCAACGGCGTGTGCCGGCTTCCCGATCCAACGGTTTGCCACTAACGCAAAGCCTCGCCCGCCGTGCCTGCGTGCGCTGGCTTTGCGCATTACGCCATGAAGCCCAGGTCGCGTGTGGAGAAGGCCGAGATCGTCGGGAACAACCCGTCCAGATCCGCGTCGGCTGCACCAAACCACTTGGCCAGCGTCGCGCCGTACTGCGCCAGCGACACGCCGGGCAACATGACGCCGCGGGTGTCGGCGTAGTCGTCGTTGGAGGCGTTGAAGTTGGCATAGTTCGTCATGAGCGGGAACTTCCCGTAGACGTTGCCGCCCTTCACGGCGCCGCCGAGGATGAGGTGATGGTTGCCCCAGCCGTGATCGGTACCGCTGCCGCTCGGCTGCAACGTCCGGCCGAAGTCGGAGAGCGTAAACGCAGTCACCTGGTTGGCCACACCAAGCTGTACGGTTGCAGCGTAGAACGCGTCGAGCGCCTGGCTGACCTGCTGCAGCAGGGACCACTGCTGGTACGACTGTCCACCGTGGGTGTCGAAGCCGCTCAGGCTGCAGAAGAACACCTGGCGGCCGACGGCGAGTTGCGCGTTCAGGCTGATCATGCGCGCGATGTCTTTGAGCTGGTCGCCAAGCGCCGTGGCCGGAAAGGCCTTCTGAAACGTCACCGCGCCGGCCGCGGCTTTCAGCAATGGGTTGAGCGCCAACGCATCGGCCATGACTTTGTTTGCGGCGTCGACGATGGCGTTGCCGTTGGTCGTCGAAGCGATCTGCAGCTGTGCGGCGGCGCGCGCTTGCGCCGCCGAGGCCGGCCAAAGGCTCATGGCGTTCTGGTCGAGATAGTTGCCGGGCTGCAGGCTCACGTTGCGCACGATCGACCCGGCACAGAACAACGCCGGGCTGTCCATCGAGATCGACACCGGGAAGCTCGTCGTCGAGTTGTAGCTGTACGTCCACTCCATCAAGTCGAGCGTGCGCCCACCCCATCCCGTACTGCCGCTGGCGTCCGGCACCCCTGTCTGCATCTGCACGACCTGGTCCGCATGGGAACGAAGATTGAGCGGTACGGGATAACCGGGCGTCGAGAACTGTGAAAAGGATGTAGGCTGAACAAGCATGCCGACGTTGGCGAGGATAGCCAACTGGCCTTGGTTGTAGAGGGTCTGCATCTCGGGCATCGCGTAGTGCAGCCCGAACGCGCCCTGCGCCCGATCCGCAATACCGAGCAGCTGACTCTGCGGGAGGGCCAAGGCACCACGGGCCGCGACATAGGCGTTGTACTGGGTGCTGTCGAGCGACACGACCGTGTTGTGGCCGTCGTTGCCGCCGAACATGAAGAGGCAGACCAATGCCTTGTAATCCGGCAGCGCCGCTGCCTCGGCCCATTTGAATCGACTGAGGCCAAGCAGCATGCCCAGACTCGCTCCAAGCTGCAGGAAGTTGCGCCGCGAAAGTTCTGTCTTCATATCGTCCCTCCGGGAATCGCCGGTTAGCGCTGCACGAGGCACTCGCCCGACATCGACGTCAGGTAGAGCGCGGTCAGGACGCGGGCGTTGTTATCCAGCATCGCCGGCAGCGCGTTGAGCAGCGCCGTGCGCGTCGACGGCGACATGCGGCCGAAGAGCAGCGCGCCGTCGACGGCATTGACCAGCGCCGCGGGGTCGCCGGCGACGGCAACGAACGGCTGCAATGCAGGGTTGATGGGCCAGGGGTTGTACATCAACGAGTAGAAGAAATTGCCGCGGTTGATGGCGTCGCTGGCGGAAAAGATCTGGAACTCGGGCCCGTAGAGCCCCGTGCGCGGGATGCGATACGTCGGCGAGTAATGGCCGAAGACCGATGCGGCGTCGAGCAGTCCTTCGTTCATGCCGTAGAAGAGATAGGCGAACTGCGAGGCAGCCCCGACGTCGAGGCCCAGTGCCCGCGCCAGCGCAATGGTGTGCTGCATCGGTGTACGTAGCCGCCCAAAGTTCGCGGGCGGAGAGTCGTTGCGCGCCTCCGGATCGAGCAGGATAGCGCGGATCACAGCTTGCATGTCGCCACGGACGCCAGCGCCGTTGTCGTTGAAGACCGTGGCGATGCGCGCGATGTACGCCGGGCTCGGGTTGCTGGTGATCAGCGCGCGAATCAGCCGCGTGGCCAGGAACGGGCCGACGTTGGGGTGGTTGAAGATGATGTTGATCGCCCCGTCGAGGTCCTGCTGAATCGTCTGGTTAGCGGGCAGAGTCTGGCCGAGAATCGTCTTGGCCGAGGTGTTGTGCATGGACGCGACCGGCAACATGGGGCCGGGATAGTAGTTGTAGTTGCCGTAGGCGGGCGGAATTCCGGTCGCGTTCCCGTAGGTCCATCCGGTCAGCGCCTTGGCGAGTTGCTGCACATCGGTCTGCGAATAGGTCAGCAGCGGCCGGTTCTGGGCGTCGACCTGCACCGAGCCGTCCAGGTTGAGCTGGTAGAGGCCGATCGAGAAAAGTTGCATCACCTCGCGCGGGAAGTTCTCATTGGCCGCGCCGCCCATGAGGCCGCTGTTGGCGAGGTCAAGGTACTTGCCCATCGAGGCATCGAGTGTGATCTCCTTGAGCAGCGTGCGGTAGTTGCCGAAGGCGTTGCGACTGAGGAGCTGTAGCCACGGCACGATTTCATCGCCGTTGGTGTTCTTGTTCATCGCCTCGACGATGATTTCGCTGAGCGCGAAGATGACGCGCTGGCGCAACTGGTCCTGACCCGCCAAGGCGTTTCCGAAGAAGGCGTCGACGGCATCGGAACGTTGCGCCGTGCTCAGTGGCGGCCATGTCGACTCGGGCGTCGCGAACTGCTCGTCGATGAAGGCCGGAATGCCGATCTGCGCCAGATGGGCGGTCAACTGCTGGGTTGGACCGAACGTCGCTTGATCCAGAAAGCGGAGGCGGGTCAGGGCGAGCGGGTCCGGAATTGTCGGGCTGGTGATCGGGACCGTGGTAGGGGTTGAGGCCACACCCGATGTCGGCGTCCGAACCACAGTGGGCGTGGAAGCCGCTTCCGTGCGACCCATGGTCGGTGTCGACATCATGTTCACGGTGGCGGTGCGGACCACAGTGGGCGTGCTCACTGGTTCTGTTCGACCCATGGTGGGCGTGGAAGTCATGCCCACGGTGGCGGTACGGACCACGGTGGGCGTGCTCACCGGTTCTGTCCGGCTCATGGTGGGTGTGGAAGTCACGCCCACGGTGGCGGTGCGAACCATGGTCGGCGTGAAAACCGGTTCGGTGCGACCCATGGTCGGCGTGGAAGTCAGGCTCACGGTGGCAGTGCGAGCCATGGTGGACGTACGCGTGGGCGTGGCAGTCACTTGCGGGGTGGTCCGACGCACGGTGGTGGGCGTGAACGTCGGATTCGCCATGACGGTGAGCACGAGCGGGGCAGAAACCGCACCCGGGCCGGGGTTGGCGACGTTGATGTTGATCGAACCCGCGCGCGTCGCGTTCCCCGTCGCGATCAGCCGCGTGGACGAGTTGAACGTGGTCGCCAGCGGCACGCCGTTCGACAACACTTGCGCGCCGCTCACGAAGCGGCTGCCGCCGACGGTCAGCTTGAATTGTCCGAGCAAGATCGGATTCGGACTGAGGGTCGTGGGCAAGGGGATCTGGTTGCGCACGGTGATCAGGCACGTCGCAGAGCTTCTGGAATTCGAGACACTCGTGGCCCGAGCCGTCACGTTCCAGCCCGCAGGCGGCACGGCCGGCGCGGTGTACTTCCCCGTAGCGCTGATGTACCCGACCGTCGCATTGCCACCCACAACGCCGTTGACCGTCCAGATCACGGCCGTGCTGGCCACGCCGTTCACGAATGCACTCAACTGGCGGTCCCCGCCGACAGGCACGCTCACCGATGTCGGGGACACGGTGACCGTCTGGGCGCTGGCGGGTGCTATGACGGTGACCATCAATAGAGACAAGTGAAGGGTCAGTCGTCTGAGTCCGTATGCGAGCACGTTAGCGTCCCCCTTTTCAAAAGGAGGTGATTGCAAGGAAGTCGCCAACGGCCGCGACCCCGACAATTGACAGAGCGACCTCAGCCAAGCGTTACGAAGCACGGCGTTTCGCCATCACGCGCAGCGCCGCAACGCGTCACCGCGCAACATGCGCTACCGGCCTCCTCCCCCCATTTGGAAAAGCCGCTGTGCATGTCGCACTGCAAGTCTCAAGATAGAAAAAGAGCCGCATGCGCTGTGGCGCTTTGCCTTCATGTCTGATATGCCCCGCCGACGGGATGATTCTGATGAGAATGTGTCCGTTCATGCGCGTTGTCCCTGTCGTTGTGCTGCTGTCGGTCGCATCAGTCGCCCATGGCGAGACGGTGAGTTACGTCGCGAATCTGCAGACGTCCAAGGGCAACCCAGTGTACGACATACTGGTGCTGGAGGCCGACAACACCCAGCAGGTGCATGCCACCATCTACCCGTCCCAGCTGCCCGGGGAGGGACCGTCGGTCATCACCCACGATGTGTCGTTCACACCCGTCAAGTCGCTGATCATCGGCTTGACGGAAGGCAAGGACACCGACGGCACCGACAAGACGCAAATCATCATGTTCCTCGACAGTAGCTTTGCGGCAGCTCACACAGGGGTGCCGTTCAGCTCGATCTTCCCGGGTACCCGCCACAGCACGACCATCAGCAACCTGCAGGCGGCGGTGGGCGGCGATGCGGCCCAGCTGGCGTGGTTCACCGACACATTCTTCCCCGGCCCTGCGGCAGGCGCGGCCTTTGACAGCCGCGGCCCGTTCACGGTTGCCGAGTTCACCTCGCTCACGATCGACGGCGCCAGTGCGGCTGCCGGCAACTGGATGATCACCAGCCTCCAGACCGTTCCATTCAACGATTCAGACGCCATCGAGCAACGTGCAACGGAAGTAATCAACGAGACGGCCAAGATCGACACCGGTCCGTTCGACATCGCCTTCTCGCTCACGACGCACAACAACGACGGCCAATTCGCAATCGACAAGAGCGTGCTGAACAACACCGGGGTCGCCTGGCAGAGGTTTGAGATGGATCTCGGCACGGGGAGTGGAGCCAAGTTTGTCCCCTCCACCACGGGTGACGGCCTGTACTTCGTCAGCACGTTGGACAACCACGAAGAAACCGGCGCCTTTCCGTCTGTGCTCGTGGAAGAAGACCGCATCGTATTCACCGGCTTTCTGCCACCCGGCGGCACGGCTCGTTTCGTTGTGTTTGTGGGTACGACCACCAACGACGAGCCCACGGTCACGGTCCGGCAGATGGCCACTGGCGGGGTGCACCAGGCCCCTGCATTGGATCGGTGGTCCCTTGCAGCGCTGGCCATTCTCCTCAGTGCGGCGGGGCGGCGCACCTTGCGGCGGCCCACCCGATAACGCCTACAGGGGCGGGCAGATATCGGCCGAAGAGGCCGAGCCAAGACATGAAGGCAATTGACAGCCTGCTGAAGATCTTGGTGCAGCAGGGCGGGACAGAGCTGCGGCTGGCGTCGGATCGCCAGCCGCAGATGTTCAAGGGGGACATCGAGCTACCGCTGACGATCCCTGCGCTGTCCGCGGACCGTATCCGCGCATTGCTCGATGATCTCTGGACATCACATGAGGCGGCACTGCGCGAGCAAGGGAATCTGTCCCTCGCGTACAGCAGCGTCGAACTGGGGTCCTTCGCGCTGCACCTCGTCCAGCACAACGAGTCGATGCTCGAGGTGCGCTTTCGTCGCGACGGCAGCGGCGCGCGCGACGAACTGGCGCGTCACGAGCGCTGCGAGGAAGTGCACGTTGGCCCCACGGTGAGTAACGTGGACAGGGCCCTCACGCTCCCGGGGGCGTTCCTTGACATGTTGGCGCGCGCTGCCGCTCAGGGCGCCAGCGACATTCATCTGAGTCCACAGCGAGCGCCGATCGTCCGCATCAACGGCAGCCTGCAGGTCTTCGAGGGCGCGCCTGGATTCGACGTGGCAGCGCTGCTCGGTGAGCCGGAGCGGCTCGACCCGGTGCGCGGCGGCTCGGTGGATCGCGCCTTCGACGTGCCTGCAGTCGGGCGCCTCCGCGTGAACATCTACGCAAGTGAAGAAGGACTGTGCGCCGCGATACGCATTCTCAGGAAGGAAGCGCCGGCGCTCGCGGATCTGCATCTGCCACCACAAATCGAGCGCCTCATCGACCTCCCCCACGGGCTCGTCGTTGCCTGCGGCCCGACGGGGTGCGGCAAGAGCAGCACGTTGGCGGCACTCGTACAGCATGCCCTGCGGGCGCGCCCCCAGGTACTGATCACACTCGAGGATCCGATCGAGTATGTCATTCGACCGGCACACACCGCCGGCCTGGTCCGCCAGCGCGAGGTGGGCACGCACATCCGGGACTTCGCCGGCGGCTTACGCGACGCCCTGCGCGAGGATCCGGACATCCTGCTCGTCGGCGAGATGCGCGATCCCGAAACCATCAGTCTCGCACTCACCGCCGCGGAAACGGGGCACCTGGTCTTCGCCACCCTCCACAGCCGCACTGCCCCATCGGCGGTCGAGCGCATCATCGACACCTACGCGCCGGAACGCCAGCGGCAAATTCGCGTGCAGCTCGCGGATGCGCTGCGCGCGGTGATCTCGCAACGCCTCGTTCCGACGGCGGATGGAACGGCTCGCGTGCCGGCGGTGGAGCTGCTCAGGGTCACCCA
>DATKMS010000319.1:0-40666 GCA_035541735.1 Candidatus Margulisiibacteriota bacterium | reverse complement strand
GTCGTCACTGAGATCGGGCGGGCTCGGCCAGAGATTCACGTCGGCATTGGGCACGGCGATGAGCTCTGCCTGTCCGCCGGGAAGATCACTGGAGAAGCCGTAGACCTTGTTGACGAAGGTCAAACAGCCCACCGCATAGCCACGCCGGCACGGCTCGCAATCCCCACAGCCCACGACCCCCGGCACGATCACGCGATCACCCTTGCGGAAGCGCCGCACGTCCGCGCCGGTGTCGGCGACAACGCCAACGCATTCGTGCCCGATCACCACCCCGGGCTCGGATGGTACGCTCCCGTGAAAGAGGTGCAGATCCGAGCCGCAAATCGAAGAGCGGGTCACCTGCACCAACGCCGCGCGGCGATCACGCAATCCGGGATCTGGAACTGTTTCAACCCGCACGTCGTACGGTCCGTGAAAGACGATGCCGCGCATGGCGTGGATCAGTTCATAGTCGACGGTCGATAGTCAATAGGCGAGCGACACAGAGCGGCGGGGTTCTCTTTTGCCAAGGTATACAGTAGAGCATGCCGCATGGATCGGATCGACGTGCTTGATCCAACTGCGCCCTCGCCGCGCGGCGCTCTGCAGCCCGTGACGCGCCTGCCGTCCCTGGCCGGAAAGGTTCTCGGCATTCGGCGCGACCGCGTGTGGCGGTCGTTCACGCACTTTACCGACGCCATCGCCGAGATAGCGCGCGCGCACTGGCGGGTGCGCGACGTGATGTTCTTCGATCCGGGCGCGCGCATTGGCACGACCGACGAGGAACGTCAGAAGGTGGCCGGCTTCGTGCGCGCAGTCGACGCAGCGATCGTCGGCCTCGGCACCTGAGGGTCGTGCACGTCGTGGAGTGTCCACGACACGATCGAATGCGAACGCGCCGGCGTGCCAGCCGTGGCGGTGGTCACGGAGGTGTTCGCCAACCTGGCGCAGACCGCGGCGCGGGCGCGCGGCTACGATCACCTGGAGATCCTGGTGTTGCCACATCCCATGGAAACGCGTGGCCTCGACGAGATCCGCCATATCGCGGCGGCACGCGCGCCGGTGTTGTTGCGGTTGCTCGTCGAACCTGGTTGAACGACGGCGTGAAAACACATTGCTCGCCACCCGCGCGCCGCGCCGTCCTCGGGATCTGGCTCGCCGCCGTCCTGGGCAGCGTTGTCGTGGCGTGCAAACGCGACACCGGCTCCCCTGGACCCAGCTCACAAACGGCTCCCGCCGCCAGCGCAACGCAACTGCAGCGCCGCCGCGCGCAGCTCCCGGCGGCGGTTCAAGGCGCATCACTCACCGAGCACGCCTGGTGGAACCAGGACGACCTCGTCGGCGCGCTCTCCCTGACCACCGAGCAGCGGGCCAAGATGGACGCCTTGCTGCTGCAGTCCATGGAACGTCTCCACGCCGCTCAGCAGCAGCAGCGCGAGCAGCAGCGGCAATTGAAGGAGGCTCTCGAAGCCGGCAACTGGGAGGCGGCACGCCACGCGGCCGACGCTGCGGCCGAAGGCATGAGCGCCGCCTGGCGCGCACAAACGACGCTGAAGATCGACGTGCTCGCGCTGCTCGATCCCAATCAGCAGCAGCTCGTCACCACGCAGTACCGGCAGGTACTCCGGCAAACTTCGGTGCTGACGAGGCGGCGCGGCAGCGTCCGGCAACGATCTGCAGCGCCGACAGAGCAGCCGTGATGTACCGGACCGGTCGCGGCAGCGTTTCACAATTCGCGGCGCAGCGTTCATAATCCGTATCCGTTGCCATGCGCGGCACGCTACTTTCCGAGGTGCGCTCCGTCCCCGCCGACCCGGCGTCGTTCATCGACGTAGCGGAACAGCAGGGATGGGGCGACGGGTTACCACTGGTTCCGCCAACGCCCGAGCGGGTGCAGGCGATGATGGACAACGTCGCTGAATCGCCCGAGACGCTTGTCGGTATCGTCGAGCCGCGCCGCGGTGAGGCGACCATCGAGAAGATCGCCATCAACGCGGTGATGGCCGGCTGCAAGCCCGAGTATTTCCCTGCGGTGGTCGCCGCCGTCCGTGCGGTGTGCCAACCTCAGTTCAACCTCTACGCGTTGAACACCACGACGTGCTGCGCGACGCCGGCGTTCATGATCAACGGGCCGGCGCGTCACGCGCTCGGCATCGAGTGCGGCTATAGCTGCCTCGGGCACAACGGCCGTGCCAATGCGACAATTGGCCGTGCGGTACGTCTCGCAATGCGCAACGTCGGCGGCTCCATCCCCGGCGCGGTGAGCAAATCCACCTTCGGCCAGCCCGGCCGCGTGTCGCTGTGCTTCGGCGAGTGGGAGGAGAAGAGCCCATGGGAGCCGTTCCACGCGCGCCGCGGCTTTCAACGCAACGACAACGTGGTCACCGCGCACTGCGCCACCGGCACGCAGGACATCGCCGACGTCTGGGCCGAAAGCGGTGAGGAGCTGCTCTGGGTGCTGGCGCACTCCATCGACTGGATCGGCAACAACAAGGTGCTGGTGCCACAGAAGGACGGAGAGATGCTGCTGCTCCTCTGTCCGGACTTCGCCTACAAGATCGCCCGCGACGGCCTGTCGGTGATCGACGTGCAACGCCGGTTGCACGAGCTGACACAGACGCCCATCGAGCGCTGGCACCGCAATCACTGGAAGAAGCTGGAGGAGCGCGGATACGTCGAGAGCGGCCGCGTACCACTCTGCGCCAGGCCAGAGCAGTTTCTGATCGCCGTGGCCGGCGGCGAGTCGGGGCACCATGCGCTGAACTTCTGCACCTTCGGGTTGACGTGGTCGGTGTCACAGCAGTTTGCGCTCACACCGGCGACCGTGAGCGAAGGCGAAACGTGCCCGCTGCCGGATTTGTGAAACGTGCGCGTGAGTCGTGCTCGGGGGAAAATGAGATGACGACCAAGATTCTCGGCATCGATCATATCGGCATCGCGGTGCGCAACATCGAGGAAGCGCTGCGCTTCTACACCGACACGCTCGGCCTCAGCGCCACTCCGGTCGAGCACAACGCCGAGCACGGGTTGCGCATCGCACGCGTGCGCATCGGCGATATCGATCTGGAGCTGATCGAGGCGCAGGACTGGGAGCGCACGACCCAGCGGCACCTGCCCTACAAGGGGCCGGGTGTCTACCACTTCGGGCTGCGCGTGGCCGACGTCGACGCCGCCGTGGCCGAGTTGGAGCACGCCGACGTGCCACTCATCGACCACGTGCCGCGCGAAGGCGACACCATGCGCGTCTCGTTTCTCCATCCGGACGCGGCGAATGGCGCGCTGATCGAGTTGGTGATGCGGACCGTGAAAAGCGCAAAACGTCAAACGTAAGACGACCGCCGCTCCCTTTTACGTTTTGCGTTTCACGTTTTACGTCACTCGCCATGCGCACCGTCTCCGACAAATCGGCTTGCTTCACCGAGTCCGTCATCCGCGGCATGACGCGGCTGTGCGAACAGCACGGCGGCATCAACCTCGCGCAGGGCTTTCCAGATTTCCCGGCGCCCGCCGAACTGAAGGAAGCCGCGAAGCGCGCCATCGACGCGGATTACAACCAGTATGCCGTCACCTGGGGTACTCGTGAGTTGCGCGAGGCGATCGCCGCAAAGGTCGCACGGCACAGCGGCATCGGTTGTGATCCGCAGACGGAGGTGACGGTCACGTGCGGCTCCACCGAAGCGATGATCGCGACCTTGCTCGCTGTCGTCAACCCGGCTGACGAGATCGTCGTGTTCGAACCGTTTTACGAGAACTACGGGCCCGACGCCATCATCAGCGGCGCGACACCGGTGTACGTCACGCTGCGGCCGCCCCACTTCACCTTCGATCCGGCAGAGCTGCGTGCCGCCTGCAGCCCGCGCACCAAGGCGATCATCGTCAACACGCCGCACAATCCGAGCGGGCATGTATTCTCACGCGCCGAGTTGCAGCAGATTGCCGCCGTCTGCCAGGAGTTCGATTGTCTGGCCATCACCGACGAGATCTACGAGCACATCATCTACGACGGCCGGCCGCACGTGTCGCTGGCGACGCTGCCCGGCATGCACGAACGCACTGTGACCATCAGCGGCTTGTCAAAGACCTACTCGGTCACCGGCTGGCGTCTCGCTTATGCCATCGCGGCACCGCCACTGACCGCAGCCATCCGCAAGATGCACGACTTCCTCACCGTCGGTGCGCCGCACCCGCTGCAGTGCGCCGGCGTTGAGGCGTTGAGATTGCCTGACACATACTACACGGCGTTGGCCGCCGAGTACGCCGCGCGCCGCACGATTCTCGCGACCGCCTTGCAGGAGCCGGGCTTCCGCATCTTCATGCCCCAGGGGGCGTACTACATCCTGGCCGACATCGGCACATTCGGTTTTGCGGACGACGTGCAGTGCTGCGACTGGCTCGTGCGCGAGATCGGCGTTGCCGCCGTGCCCGGCTCCAGCTTCTATCATCACCCCGACAGCGCGCGGGGTCTGATCCGTTTCACCTTCTGCAAGCGCGAGGACACGCTGCACGAGGCGGCGCGCCGTTTGGCGCGGCTGCCCGCGCAGCTGCGTGGGAGGCTGCCATGACACGTAAGGGGCTGGGGTTCCTACCGCTAGCGGCGCTCATCCTGTTCAGCGGTTGTGGTGGAACGGTCGAGCTGTCTTCCGCCAGCAACCCAGCCCCTGCGTGTACGTTTCATGCCGGAGCGCTCCCGGCAGACTCGCTCCCCGCGGGCACAGCGCATGGCGCTGCCATCCCGATCGATCACATCGTCGTGCTGATGCAAGAGAATCACTCGTTCGACAACTACTTCGGCCGGTTGCCGGCGTTCGGACATCCCGACGTCGATGGCTTGCCCGCGAACGCCGGCAACCCGGACAGCAACGGCACGCCCGTGCCGGCCTTCCACCAGGACCGCTACTGCACTGCCGACACGGATCACTCATGGAGCGGCAGCCACCGCGAGTTGAACGGCGGCAGTAACGACGGCTTCGTAACCCAGAACAATCCCGACGGCGCGCGCGCCATCGGCTACTATGACCAGACCGATCTGCCCTTCTACTACGCGCTCGCCCAAAACTTTGCGATCGCCGATCGCTACTTCTGCTCGGTGCTCGGGCCGACATTTCCGAACCGCATGCATCTGCTCGCCGGCACGTCGTTCGGGCACATCCGCAACGACTTGAACCCAACGGGCTGGGTCCAGCCAACGATCTTTGACACCCTCAACGCACACAATGTCTCGTGGAAAGTCTACTACAACGACTTTTCGTACGCCGGACTCTTGTTCCACCTCAGCAACGCCAGCCGCGTCCATCTGGTGCGCTTCGCGAACTTCATGCATGATGCGGCTGCGGGTACGTTGCCGCAAGTGAGCTTCGTGGACCCCGCCATGGGCATCGTAAGCGTCGAGCTCGACGAGCATCCGCCGGCGAACATCCAGCAAGGAGAACAGTTTGCCGCGCAAGTCACCGAGGCGATTCTGGACAGCCCGAGTTGGCCGCGCACGGCTCTGTTCATCACCTACGACGAACATGGCGGCTTCTACGATCACGTGCCGCCACCCCTCGCCTGCCCGCCCGACGATATTGCGCCACTGCTCGACGCCAGCGATCCCGAAAGCGACTTTCCGGCCCAGTTCGACCGCTACGGATTTCGCGTGCCGCTGCTGGTGGTGTCGCCATACGCCCGCCCCGGCTTCGTCTCGCATGTGACCTACGACCACACCTCGATCCTGCGCTTCATCGAGACGCGCTTCGATCTACCGGCGCTCACCAACCGTGATGCGAATGCGCAGCCGATGCTCGACCTCTTCGACTTCTCGCACGCAGCCCTCTTGAATCCGCCGCCGCTGTCACCAGTGACCGTCGACCCGGCACAGCTGCAGCAATGTCGGGACGACTTTCCAAACATGCACTACTGACCGCGGTCAGTCCGCCGATTGCGGCGCACTGGCGCGGTTGATATGGTCCCCCGGACGACTGCAACACGAGGGTGGATATGGCAACCGTCATCACCAGTGAATGCATCAACTGCGGCGCCTGCGAGCCGGAGTGTCCCAACACCGCCATCTACCAGGGCGGAGTCGAGTGGGAGCTCAATGGCGTGAAGCACCCGGCCATTGCGACCGATATCTTCTACATCGTGCCGGAAAAGTGCACCGAGTGCGTCGGCTTCTTCGATCACGAAGCGTGCGCCGCAGTGTGCCCAGTTGACTGTTGCGTCCCGGATCCGAAGATTCCGGAGACCGAGGACGTGCTGATCGCGCGGGCCAAGCAATTGCATCCCGATCAGACGTTCGCGGCCGAATTCCCTTCACGCTTCCGCAAGGAAGGGGCCGCGCCGGCACCCAGTGCAGGCGCGGCTGCAGCCGCCTCAACAGCTGCCGCCCCAATACCGGCCGCGCCCCAGCCCGCCGCGGCTGCGGCTCCCGCTGCCGCACCCGTGCCTGCACCCGCCGCCGTTGTCGAGAGTGCGCTCAGCATTCCAGAGATCGAGGAGTGGGAGGTGCCGATCGAATGCTTCCGCTGCCGCGGCACCTACGCGGTAGCTTTCAAGCACTTCCGTAGCGGCGTGGTCTTCTACTGCCCGTTCTGCCAGGGCTCGTATGTCATCAATACGGCCATGCACGGTCATGTCAGCCGCGCCCTGCGCGAGTTCCATACGCAGTGGCGCCAAGACTTCGACAATTTCCAGGAACGGCGACAACGCGAACTGGAAGAGTTCGAGGAACGCCAGCGTGCCCGCCTCGAGGCGTTCAACGAGTCACTGACGAACGCGAGCCACGAGTTCAAACCACCTGGAGCGCCGCGTAAACGCGCCTGGATCTTTGGGTAAGACCCCCCGTCAGCCCTCAGCCGGGGCTGACAGCTGACGGCGTGCTTCAAGGCAGGCGTTTGATTTCACGCCCGACGGGCGGCGCCCCGGCTGCGCCAACCGGCGGCGGACCCGCTGCGCCGACCGGGGGCGGACCGGCTGCCCCACGCGGCGCCGGGCCGGCTGCACCGACTGGCGGCGGTCCTTGGGGACCGACAACGATGGGTTGCTGCAGTTGACGCCGGCAGGCAGCGACATCGTTGGTGGTCAGGCCCGTCTGCCGTGCGATCTGTTTATCGCTCAGCCCTTGCTGAAACAAACTCAGAAACGCCGTGCAGTCCAGACCGCTTGCCCTCCCCCCCACGGCAACGCTCACCGTCAGGGTCAGGCCAATCCCCAGCCCGAGCCTCCAGCTCCTGACCCTGCTTCGCCCGTCGATCATTCAAGCCTCCTCAAATCCGAAAGCGCGCGGGACATCCGTGCGTGCTGTAGCACAAACGTCCAGCCCACGATTTGGTTGCGCGGGCGAAGTATACGAATGCGGCTCAGCTCGGGCAACGGCTTTGTGCCACCAGGTCTCTTCCGCAACCGCGGCGCCTGCGCTATAGGCGACATCAGCCTACCGTGATCGCACCTGTCAGTCGCAGCCCAATGAAGAACGGTGCGAAGCTCGTCGTTGTCTGTCTCGGTCTCCAACTGCGGTACGCGGTTGCGGTCGCGCAGCCGTACGCCTACGTAACCGAGAAACATTCGGACTCTGTCACCGTCATCGACACTACCAGCAACGCCGTGGTTGACACGGTGGGCGTCGGGCAAAGCCCGTCCGGAGTGGCGGTGAGTCCGGATGGCCGCCGCGTCTATGTGGTCAATGCCAGCAGTCACTCCAACAGCGTCTCGATCATCGACACGTCCAGCGACGACATCACAGCCACGGTTCGGGTCGCGACGAACCCCCTCGGCGTGGCGGTGACGCCGGACGGCTCGCAAGTGTACGTAAGCAACGCCGGTTCCAATTCGGTGTCGTTGATCGACGCCGCAACCAATTCGACCGTCAAAACCATCGCTGTCGGTCACAGTCCGGCAGGCCTCGCGGTGACCCCCGACGGTGGATTCGTTTACGTCGCCAATAGTCAGACCTTCCAGACACCGGCTGCCGGCAGCGTCTCGGTGATCGACGTTGCGAAGCAGAACGTCGTCGCCACTATTGCGGCCGGCAGCAACCCGTTCGGCGTCGCCGTCACCCCGGACGGGCGTTTCGTCTACGTCACAAACAGCAACTCGCTCGATGTGCGCGGCCCGGGATCGGTCTCGGTGATCGAGGTTGCGACCAACAAGATCGGTGCACCGATTCCCGTTGGGGGTAACCCCCTCGGTGTCGCCATCACACCGGACAGTCGTTTCGCCTACGTGACCAACTTCAGTTCCAACAGCGTCTCGATCATCGACACGTCGACGCGGAGCGTGACGGACAGCGTCCAAGTCGGCAGCGGCCCACTGGGCGTCGCGTTCACCGCCGACGGCCGCTTCGCCTACGTGGCGAACCGGCAGCCGTTCAACGTCATCGCGCCAGGAACGGTGTCGGTCATCGACACTGGCACGCACCGCGTTGTGGCGACCATCCCCGTCGGTGAAAACCCCACATCAATCGCCATTGGGGCGCCGCCCTCCTGTGTGGGTGACTGCGACGACGACGGCGAGGTCTCGGTCGACGAACTCCTCAGCGGAGTGAACATCGCGCTGGGCACGGCGGAACTGAACGTGTGTACGGCATCTGATGCCAACCGCGACGGCATGGTCACCATCCCCGAGCTGATCACCGCAGTGCGCAACGCGCTCAACGGCTGCCCGTGATCACGGCGCGTTACGGGACAGGCGTTTCCACCCGGCGGTGCGATGCGATATAGCGACCGCAAGGAGGAGTACCGATGAGCGATCATTTCTACCACCCCGATGATATGAAACGCCTACGCAAGCTGCGTGACCTGAAGCCTGATCTGTTCAAGTCGTTCGTGGAGTTCGATTCCAAAGTGTTTGAAGAGGGCGCGCTGCCCGTGAAGACGAAGGAGCTGATCGCCGTGGGGACGGCGCACATCACGCAATGCCCTTATTGCATCGACGCGCATACCAAGCGCGCCAAGAAAGCGGGCGCCTCGGACGCGGAGATCGCCGAGGCGATCTTTGTGGCCATGGCGTTGCGCGCCGGTGGTTCGTGGGCGCACAGCGCCATCGCGATGCGGGCGCTCGAAGAGTAGGCGTCGGCAACGCACGACGTACTCAGGATGACGCGCAAGCCGGCCCCGTTGCGGCGGGGCGATGTGATCGGGGTGGTGTCGCCGGCCGCTGCGGTCGATGAGGCCAGCCTGCACGCAGGCCTGCAGGTGCTGGAGGCGGCCGGCTTCCGCGTCCGCCTCGGTGCCGCCACGTTGAAGAAGGCCGGCTACCTCGCCGGCACCGACCGCGAACGCCTCGCCGACCTCGACGCCATGTTCCGTGACCCCGAGGTGAAGGCAATCATCGCAGCGCGCGGCGGCTACGGATCGGGCCGCCTGCTGCCGCTGCTCGATCCGGCGGTGCCGCGCACGCATCCGAAGATTTTCGTCGGCCACAGCGACCTGACGTTTCTCCTCAACGACTTTGTGCAGCGGGCGGAACTCCTCGCGTTCCACGGACCGATGATCGCCTCGTTGGCCCAGCGTCCGGACGCTGCCGCCACACTGTTCGCCCTGCTCAGCGGCGACCGCGCCGGTTGGCACCAGGCCGCCCCGTCCGTCGTGCAACCGGGTATGGCGGAGGGCGTGCTCGTCGGCGGCAGCTTGTCGGTGATCGTGTCGATGCTCGGCACCCCGTGGGCGCTGCAGACACGAGGCCGCCTGTTGTTCCTCGAAGACGTGAACGAGAAGCCGTACCGCATCGATCGGATGCTCACCCAGCTCCGCCAGGCCGGCGGCCTCGACGGCGTCGCTGGGGTCATCTTCGGCGAGATGCCCGGCTGCACTGCCGGCGAAGACGAACGCGTCACCGTACGCGACGTGATCAACGAAGCGTTCGCCAGCGCCCCCTACCCCGTTGCCTTCGGTCTGCCCAGCGGCCATGGAGCCGGTACGCTTGCCCTTCCGCTCGGTGCACGCACACGCCTCGCGGGCGAGCGGCTGACGCTGCTCGAATCGCCGTTGGCGGAGTAAGTTGCTGAGTGCTAGGTGCTCAATGCTGAGTGGTTATGATTTCTGGCGCTGGCATCCCTTCACTCGGCACTGAGCACCCGGCACCCACCACGATCGTCCAATGAGTTTCGAAACTGTCGAACGCGAAATGGAGGCGGCAGTGGGGCGCCGCGTGTTTCCCGGCGCCGTGCTGTTGGTGCGCGAGGGAACGCGGGCCTTCTACCATCGCGCCTTCGGCCATCGCAGCCTGGAACCCGAGGTGACGCCGATGTCCGAGGACACGATCTTCGACGTCTCGTCGCTGACCAAGGCGTTCGCCACCAGTGTAGCGCTGATGCTCATGGTGAAGGACGGCCGGATCAACCTCGACGACCGCGTGACGCGGTTTTTCCACAACTTCGGCGTGCACGGCAAGACACACATCACCTTCCGGCAGCTCCTCACCCACAGCTCAGGATTGGCTACCTGGCGGCCGTACTACAAGGACGTGCTGCAGATCGAACGCGCCGGCCGCATCAACTTTCTCGGCAGCCACGGTGCCAAGACACACGTCTACCAGGAGTTGCAACGTGAACGCCTCGAAGGGCAGCCCGGGAAACAGGCGGTCTACAGCGATCTCGGCTTCATGCTCCTCGGCGCCGCCGTCGAAGAGGTCAGCGGCATGACCTTGGACCGGTTCTGCCACGACCGCATCTTCCGCCCGCTCGGTCTGCGCGCCACCGGCTTCGTCGATCTGTCGCTGCTGCGTACGCGACGCGTGCAGCCGGTAACCGAGATGATCGCGCCGACCGAACGCTGCCCGTGGCGCAAGAAGATCCTCTGCGGCGAAGTGCACGACGACAACGCCTACGCCATGGGCGGCGTTGCCGGGCACGCCGGCTTATTTGCGTCCGCAAAGGACCTCGACGGCCTGCTCTGCCGTTTGAAGGACTGCTATCGTGGCACGAGTCCGATGATTCCCCAGCGCATCGTGCACGAGTTCTGGACCCGCGACGCAACCGTCCCGGGATCGACGTGGTGTCTGGGCTGGGACAGCCCCTCGCCGGTCGGATCAAGTGCGGGCACGCATTTTTCTGCACACTCGGTCGGACACCTGGGTTTCACCGGCACCTCCGCATGGCTCGACCTGGAGCGCGACCGACACGTCATCCTGCTGAGCAACCGCATTCATCCCAGCCGCGACAACGAGCTGATCAAGGCGTTCCGGCCGTTTATCCACGACGTGATCGTCGCGGCACTGCAATGAAGGCCACGGCACGAGTCACACGGCAAGCTTTTGCCTTCTCTGTATCCGCATGTTGAACGCCGTCCCGGAAGCCGTCCGCGCGGGGGCCGCGCGCCGCATCCACCTCATCGCCATCTGCGGCGTGGCCATGTCGGCGCTCGGCGGCATGCTGAAGCAGCGCGGCTACGAGGTGTCGGGGTCGGATGAGAACGTCTACCCACCGATCAGCACGTTGCTGGAGCGCCTCGGCATCGGTATCCGGCAGGGATTCGGTGCGGAGAACCTCGCGGACCGTCCCGATCTGGTCGTCGTAGGCAACAAGGTGTCGCGGGCCAACCCCGAGGTGCAGGCGTTGTTGGCGAGCGACATCCCATATGTCTCGCTGCCGCAAGCGCTCGCCGACTTGTTCATCGCCGAGCACCGCTCCGTCGTCGTCGCCGGCACGCACGGGAAGACGACGTCGACGGCAATGCTGGCCTGGGTGCTGCAGGCTGCCGGCCGCGATCCCAGCCTCATGGTCGGCGGGGAGGCGTTGAACTTCGGCGGCAACTACAAGCTCGGCAGCGGCGAATGTTTCGTCATCGAAGGCGATGAGTACGATACGGCCTTCTTCGACAAGGGGCCGAAGTTCCTCCACTACCACCCGCAGGCGCTGCTGCTGACCGCGGTCGAGTTCGACCATGCGGACATCTACCGTGACCTGGAGCACGTGAAGGAAGCGTTCCGGCAGTTGGTGGCGATCTTGCCAAGCGCGGCGCCGCTCGTCGTCGCCACCGACTTCCCGCACGCGCGCGACGTCGCCAAGAAGCACAAGCCGGTGACCACCTTCGGGCTGGGCGCCGAGTGGCAGGCCATCAACCTGCGCGACAACGGAACGCACACGATCTTCGACGTCACACACAACGGCGTGACGGAGTGCAGCGCCCGCATCCCGCAACCCGGTGGCATCAACGCGCGCAACGCGCTCGGCGTGTTCGTCATGGCGCGCGCTCTGGGGCTGAAGACAGCCGACATCCTGCCCGGCCTGGCCAGCTTTCGCGGCGTCGCGCGGCGGCAGGAAACGGTCGGCGAGTGGCGTGGCATCACGGTCGTCGACGACTTCGCGCACCACCCGACCGCAGTGGCCGGGGCAATCGCCGCGCTCCGCCTGCGCTACCCGCGGCGGCGCTTGTGGGCCGTATTCGAGCCGCGCTCCAACACCAGCCGGCGCAAGGTCTTTCAACGCGAGTATGTCCAGGCGTTTGGCAGCGCCGACCGGGTCATCGTCGCCGGTGTGTTTCGCAAGGACACCGACCAGGTCGCCGAGGCCGACCTCTTCTCGCCCGACCAGCTCGTCGCCGACCTGGTGGCGCGCCGCATCGCCGCTCGCACGCTGCCCGACGCTGACGCCATTGCCCACACCCTCCTCGATGAAGCCCACAGCGGTGACGTGATCCTGCTGATGTCCAACGGCAGCTTCGGCGGCTTACGCGAGAAGCTCGCCCGCGCACTGGCAGCTTCACAGTCTACAGTTGAGAGTTGAGAATCGAGAGGGCTGGCCACTCTCGATGTGCACTGTCGGCTGTCGACTGGGTAACTAACGGCGCGCTGACGCGCTGCCCATTTGAGTAAACGACACCACCTCGACGACAGGACTGAAGTGCCCGTCAGACCGTTGGGGGAGCGGTTCAGGGGGTCGGTACGTGAACGGAATGCTGGCACCCGGAGGTATCGGTCCGTTCACTCTGTACAAGTCGGCACGGCCGGGGCTCTTTGCTCCGGGATGGCGCTCGCTGTTCCAGAACCATGTGTAGCGGACGAGCAATCCGACATCGCTCACGGGACTCGAAGACTCGTTTGCGAGCACGCCCGACACGGCGTCGCCTTGTACCCGCAGGTCGCGCACGCTCAGCGCCTGAGCGGCTTCCTGTTGGCTGGCGACAACGATTTCAGCAGCCGCGCTCATCACAGGCATGCCGGGGCTGATGATTCCCAGCGTCGTCCCAACCAGCGGAACCAGCCATGCACGTTTCATCGCGCTTGCCTCCTTCGTCGGTAGTGGGAGGCAAGGCAGCATATGCTGTGCCTGCCGCTGCGACGCATTTCGGCAGGATCGCCGACCTTCACATCGGCGCCGCTATCGGCGCAGATTTATTCACAATGCGTATCGTTCGCCGCCGCAGGTGGGGCAGCACCCCCGGCCGGAACGAGCGCCGCCAGAGAAGAAACTCTTACAACGTACGGTGCAAAGATTTCACGGCAACCGTCTTGCGATTGCCAGACGCGCCGCCCTACTTGGACTTGCCGGCCTTCTTGGCCGCGCCGCCTTTCGCCTCGATGGAGGTGGCAGTCATCCGATACATCACCGTGACCTTATCACCTTCCTTCACGTCACCGGTCGTCTTGGTGGCGGCGTCCTTGCCGATCTCCCACTTCTCCTTGCCCTTCATCACGGTGATCGTATCACTGGTGACACTCACCACCGGTCCGGTCACCTGATACGTCTTGGCGTCGGCGGCGAACACGGCCGTCGGCAGGGTCAGCGCCAGTGCAAGACCAAGAGCGATTTTCTTCATCCTCCACCTCCTTGGCATAGGCTGGGGGTTCGCGAAGCGCTCGGAACGTATGTGAGATCATGGAGGGGGTCAATACTAGCCTACCGCCGGCGCCGGCTGCCGCTGAACAGGGAGCCGAGGACGCCGCGGATGACCTGGCGGCCGAGTTGGGTGCCCATGGCATGCGCGGCGCTCTTCGCCATGGCGCCGAGGATGTCGGCGGCTTGGTTCACCACCGGCGAGCCGGTGGTGACGGTCGAGGCTGCGCGGGTGGTGAGCTTCTCGTATGCCGACTCGCGGTCGACCACCTGTTCGTAGTGCCCGTAGACGGCGGACTGGCGGATGAGCTGTGCGCGCTCGTCCCCGCTGAGCGGCGCCAAGCGGCTGCGCGGCGGATAGATCAGTGCCCGCTCGACCACGCTGGGAATTCCTTTGTCGTCGAGCACGGACACCAGGGCCTCGCCCACACCCAGCTCGCTGATCACTTTGTCTACCTGGAGCGTTTTGTTCGTGCGGAACGTGTCGGCCGCCGCCTTCACCGCCTTCTGATCCTTCGGTGTAAAGGCGCGCAACGCGTGTTGCACGCGGTTGCCGAGCTGTCCGAGCACCGCCTCCGGAATGTCGAGCGGGCTCTGCGTGCAGAAGTACACGCCAACGCCCTTGGAGCGAATCAGGCGCACGACCTGCTCGATCTTCTCTTCCAACGCTTTCGAGATGTCGTCGAAGAGCAGGTGGGCTTCGTCGAAGAAGAATACGAGCTTGGGTTTGTCGGGGTCGCCGACCTCGGGGAGCCGCTCGAAGAGTTCCGACAACAACCACAGCAGGAACGTCGAGTAGAGCGTCGGCGACTGCATCAACTTGTCGGCGGCAAGGATGTTCACGACGCCCTTGCCGCCCGGGCCGGTCTGCAGGAGATCGTCGAGGTCGAGGGCCGGCTCGCCGAAGAACTTGTCGCCGCCTTGCTCTTCGAGCGCCAGCAGGTTGCGTTGAATCGCGCCGACACTCGCAGCGGATACGTTGCCGTACTGCGTCTTGAACTGCGCGGCATGGTCACCGACATGCTGCAACATGGCGCGCAGGTCTTTGAGGTCGAGGAGCAGCAGCCCGTTGTCGTCGGCGATCTTGAAGACCAGGGTCAGCACGCCGCTCTGCGTGTCATTCAAATTCAACAGCCGCGCTAGCAACAGCGGCCCCATGTCTGAAACCGTCGTGCGCACGGGGTGGCCTTGCGCACCGAGAAGATCCCAGAGAACCGCGGGAGAGGCGGCGAAGGTGAAATCGGTGATGCCAAGTTGCTGGATGCGTTCGCTGACCTTGGGGTTGGCACTGCCGGCGCAGCCCAATCCGGAGAGATCGCCCTTCACGTCGGCCAGGAAGACCGGTACGCCGATGCTCGAAAACAACTCGGTGAGCACGCGCAGCGTGACCGTTTTCCCCGTGCCCGTGGCGCCGGCGATCAAGCCGTGGCGATTGGCCATGGTGGGCAGCAAGGCAATCGGGCCGGCACCCTTGGCAAACGTCAGGTCTTCGGATGCGCGCGTGTGTCCTTCCATTTCACCGCAACGTTCTCCCTTCCGCGTTCACCATTCACGATTCAGCATTCACCATTCGCCCATCTTTCCAGGGTGCCGGCGACTCCCAGACGCGTTGGTGGAGCTGGTCGACCAGGTCGGGATCGGACAGGAGGACACGCCGTTCACGTGCCGTGAGCGTGGCCGGCCCGTCGGCCAGCACCCGTTCCAGGAGCGCGGCGCGCGCGGCGCGGATCGTCGCCTGTACTGACCGGCTCTGCCCGCGCAGCGCACGGTGCAGCGCGTTGACGTACGGGTCGACAACGGCGCGCACAAAGCCGTCGCGTTCGGCGGCCGGTACGAGCGCCGTCGTCGCCTCGGCGACACGCAAGTGGTGTTCGAGGTCGCGCAGTTCGGTGGGCGGCGCGGCTTCCTCGGGAATCTGAAACAGGCCCCAGGCACGCGCCCGGTCGCCAATTCGGATGCGGCTCGCGAGCACCGAGATCGGAATCGACGAGATCAGTCCAGCAATGATCGGCGTCACCCACCAGAAGTAGCGCGGGTTCAACCAGAAGAGCGACACGCCCCACGCCGTGGCAAAGAGTGTGTCCAGGCCGTGGTGGCGGATGGCCTCCCACCACCCCGTCTCGGCGTCCTCGCGCGTCTGCGAACGCCACGCGACGGTGCGCCCGAGCAGGTTCTGCACCACGAACTTGCTGTGGAACAGCATGCGAATGGGCGCGAACAGGCTCGACAGCAGAATTTCGAGCAGCACGCTGAGGAACAGCCTGACGCTCCCGCCATAGGCGCGTGCCTGCCGCCGCGCGACCAGGACGATCACACTGAGGATCTTCGGCAGGAAAAGAATCATGGCGGTGACGGCGAGCAACGACAGCGCCCAGTTGGGTCGCCACACCGGCCACTCGGGAAACAGGCTCGGGCCGGACGGGAAGTAGTCGGGTTCGACGAGCACGTCGCGGATCGCTTCCGCCGTGCTCAACGTCAGGAAGCAGAACCAGAGCAACGCCGAGACGTATGACATCACGCCGTTGATGAACAAGGCGCGGTGCGCACCGAACAAGCCTTCGGTGGGCAGGATGCGCAGGTGCTGCAGGTTTCCCTGGCACCAGCGGCGGTCGCGTTTCATCTCTTCGAGGAGCGTCGACGGTGTTTCCTCGTAGCTGCCGGGCAGGTCGAAGGCGAGCCAGAGGGCCCAGCCCGCGCGGCCCATGAGCGCCGCTTCCACGAAGTCGTGACTCATGATCTCGCCACCCAGCGGCGGTTTCCCCGGCAAACGCGGCAAGCCGCACAACGCCATGAACGGTGCGACGCGAATGATCGTGTTATGACCCCAGTACTGCCCGTCGCCCAGCTGCCAGAAGTGCAGCCCGGCGGCGAACATCGGTCCGTACACACGGCTAGCGAACTGTTGCACGCGCGCGAACAACGAGCGCCGGTTGACGGCGCAGGGGGCGGTTTGGATCATGCCGGCGTCGGGATGCCGCTCCATCAGACGCACCAGCGCCACCAACGTCTCGCCTGCCATCACGCTGTCGGCGTCGAGCATGATCATGTAGCGGTACTGTTTCCCCCAGCGGCGGCAGAAGTCGGCAACGTTGCCACTCTTGCGCTTCAACCGCACACGACGGCGCCGGTAGAAGACCTTGTCGAAGCGATTGAGGCGGCGGCACCAGTCGAGCCACGCTTCCTCCTCTTTCACCCACGTTCCCGGGTCGCTGCTGTCGCTCAGGATGAAGAAATCAAAGTGCTCCAATGCGCCGGTGCGCTGCACCGATTCGTAGATCGCCCGCAATCCTGCGAACACGCGGTCGACAGGCTCTTCGCAGATCGGCATGACGACTGCGGTGCGCCCGCCGGGAGCGAATGCGCTGGTGTCGTCACGGTCGAGGTGGGTGATCGCGAAGCGGTCAGAGCGGCCCACCAAGGTGAAGAACCCGAGCAGCGCCGTCCAGAAGCCAATGGAGATCCAGCCGAAGAGCGCGCCGAAGAACAGGACGATCGCAAATTCGAGCCAGGTGCGACCTTGATGCGGCAGGACGTTGACCATGAAGCCGCTGGCAATGACGCTGGGAATCAGGACGAGGAACATCAGCAGCGCGCGGCGGCGGTGCGCGACACGCACCCAGGGGTATTTGCGCCGCCGGCTCGCCGCGGAATGCTCGCCCTGGGCGTCCGCCAAGCGTGCGGCCGCGCGTGCGTGCCGCTTGCGACCGCTGCCGAACCAGCGGCGCAACCCGTGCGGCTCGAAAGTGGGTACCATCGCCCCCCGGTTCAGCGGCGGCATTGAAGACGCGGCGCCATTGCTCCGCGGCAGCAGCGGCGGGCTGGCCTGGGGGCCCGGCGCGGCAAAATGGCCTGAGAGTGCAGCGTCGAGTCGCCACGCGAGGAACTCGTCCGTCAGCGCTGGTGCGGAACGCCGCGAGGCGGGGTAGCGCTCCGGCAACAGCCGCCGGAGTGCACGCAGCGTCTCGGCAACCGCGTCGCTGCCGGCCGCCCAGGCCTGGGCGCGCAGCGCGCGCGCGATCGCCTCCGTCGCCAGCGCCTCGCGGTCCGCTGCGGGGGTTCCGAGTGCGTCCAGGTAGGCCAGGGTACGTGCGTGTGCTTCCTTCCAATCCTGCAGTAACTTGTCGGCCGGGACTTCGAAGACGGGCGTGGCCGCAGCGGCCTCGTGCTGCAAAGACGCCGCTGGTGCATCAATGCGCGCAGCCGCCGCGTACAGCTTTTCGGTCACGGCACCACTCCGTAAGTCCACGTCTCCGTCAGCGCGTTGCCATCCTTGTCCAGGAAGGCGCGTAGTTCGAGGGGCTTGTCGGTTTTCGGTTGCACCTGGAACGAGAGCCGCCAGCCGCCAGTCACCGGGTTCTTGATGAGGTGCTGATCGAGGAACTCGCCCGCCGCGCCGCCGGCGGCGACCGTAACGACGCCGCGCACGGGCGCGTTGGCGGGCAAGGCGTTGAGGGCTTTGCCGGAGAAATCGATAACGAAGCGGTAGCTCCCCGGGCTGGTTCCCGACTCGCGCCGCGTGGCGACGACGCGCCCGCCCGGCGGCCGCATCGCGTCGTCACCATACCAGTACATCGTGTACGCGAACGACAGCGGCTCAGCCAACGGCGGCATCACCGCCGGTATCCAGTAGGCGACGATGTTGTCGTTGATGTCCTTCTTCGTCGGCAGCTGCACCAACTCGACGCGCCCGTCGCCCCACTCGCCGCGCGGCGCGATCCAGATGCTCGGGCGCAGCTCCTGGCGCGTCTCCAGATCCTGATAGTGGTCGAAGTCGCGGTCGCGCTGGATGAGCCCAAAACCCTGCGGATTGTGCAGCTGAAAGCTGTTGACCTGCAACGTGCGCGGGTTGTCGAGCGGGCGCCACAACCACTCGCCGGTACCGTTGAGCATCATCAGACCATCGGAGTCGTGTATCTCGGGGCGAAAGTTGTCGAACGTATGCGGGGTGTTCTCGCCGAAGAAGAACATGCTGGTGAGCGGCGCGATGCCGAGCTTGCGGACATCTTTGCGGCGAAACAGGCGGGCGTCAACGTTGACGATCGTCTGTTCCCCGGGCTGAATCACGAAGCGGTACGCGCCGGTGATACTCGGACCGTCGAGCAGCGCGTACACCGTGAGCGCGCGCGCGCCCGGTGCTGGTTGGACCAGCCAGAACTCGGTGAAGTACGGGAACTCCTCGCCCGACGGTTCCACGGTGTCGATGGCCACGCCGCGCGCCGACGCCCCGAACATCTCGTGCTTGCCGAGGGAGCGGAAGTAGCTGGCGCCGAGGAAGACAATGACCTCGTCGAAATACTTCGGTGTCTTGATCGGCGCATGAATCCGGAAGCCGGCATAGCCGACATCCGCCGGGATGGCGCTGGCGAAGTCATTCTTGCCGT
Source organism: Candidatus Margulisiibacteriota bacterium (assembly GCA_035541735.1). GTDB lineage: Bacteria > Desulfobacterota > Binatia > HRBIN30 > HRBIN30 > DATKMS01. Next base: position 21,556 of record DATKMS010000319.1, on the reverse strand, counting down.
AATCGAAGTTGTCGGTGGCGAAGGGCAGATGATGGACACCGTGCGCGTCGACGACATTCACGCTGATGCCGCGGTCGTAGTAGAGGCCCGGGTGAAAGAACTGCACCTGGAAGGGCAGGCGTTGCGCACGCCAGAGCGCGTGGTCCGGACGGAAGCGGATGTCGCGCCACTGGTCGTAGTCCATATTAAGCATCCACTCCGGTACACGATTCTTGTCCGCCTGAAAGGGCTCCTGCGCCAGCCGCTGCGCTTGCGCAGCGACATCGTCGAGACTGAACGTCGCAGCGGCCGCGCCAGCGGCGCCCGATGCCACCCCCGCGACCAACGCCGCAGCTGCAATCAGCTCTCTTATGACCCCCACGTTCCGTCCTCCAGCCGAACACTAGCGAGGCAGGGCCTTTGAAAAAAGGTCCACCCGCTCAGCCTTCCGAGAAACCCTCGAAATGCCCCTACCGTTGGTTCAGGAACCGCTCGACAATGTCGTTGAAGAGGGCCGGCCGCTCGAAGTAGACGGAATGCCCAGCGGCCGGGACCAGTTCCAGCCGAGCGTGTGGAAAACAGGCGGCGGCGAGGGAGAGGATCCGCGGTGGGATGACGACGTCCTCGTCGCCCGCAATGAACAGCACAGGACTGTCGAGTGCCGCGGCAGCGGCCGGGGTTGGCGCGCCAGCGGCACTCAAGAGCGTGCCGAGCGTGCTGAGTGAGCGCGTCGGATTCAGGCCAGCGATCTGGGTGTAGAGGAAGTGCAGGGCCGGCTCGGCGCGCGCCATGCGCACACCGGCCGCGGGATGCACGCCTGCGGGAAGTCCCCCGACGGCCTGCAAGGCCGCACCCCACACCTGCGTGATCTCCTCCGACGCGATGCCACCGTGCGTGTCGCACATCACCAACTTCTCGACGCGCTGCGGGTAGCGTAGCGCGAAGCCGAGGCAGGTCCAGCCACCCATCGACTGCGCCACCAGTGACGCACGCTCGATGCGCAGGTGGTCGAGCAACGTGCGCAGGTCGTCCACAAAGGCGGCGCCGCCCGGACCGTCGTCGGGCTCGATCGATTGCCCGAAGCCGCGATGATCGAAGATGACGCACGTAAAGCGCTCGCTGAAGTGTGGCACCTGCTGCCACCACGACAGGTGGTTGCCACCGGCACCGTGAGCGAAGACGACGGCGGGTGCGCTGCCCGGCTCGGGTCCGTGCACTTCGTAGTACAGCTGAATCGTACCGGCGGTGACGAAGGGCATGGCGACTGCGCGCAGGGTTACACCAGCCTGCGCTGGGCGGTCAAACCCGCTGACCTTGCCAAACGGTCCGGGCCGGATAAGATCCTCGGAGCGTGCGATGCGGAACCGCACAATCATAGCGTTTCTCCGCGAGATCTACGATCAGTGGCAGAAGGATAACGCCCTGAGCCACGGCGCCGCCCTCGCCTACTACACGCTTTTTTCGATGGCGCCGCTGCTGATGCTGACAATCGCGATCGCGGGTTTCGTACTCGGCCGCGCCGCGGCGGAGGGACAACTGGTCGGCCATATCGCGGGCGTCATTGGTCCGGACGGCGCGCGCACTGTCCAGGGGATGATCGCCAGTGTGAGTGCGCCCAGGTCCGGGCTCATCGCCTCCGCTGTCAGCTTGCTGACGATGCTGTTCGGAGCGTCGGGCGTTTTCGGACAGCTCCGGACATCGCTGAATCACATCTGGGAGGTGACTGCCACGCAGGGAGGCGGCATGCTTGCGATCGCACGACAGCGGTTGGCCACCTTTCTGATCATCCTTAGCATCGGCGGCTTGCTGCTGGCCTCGCTCGTGTTGACCGCGGCGCTGGCCGCCGTGCACGAGCTGCTCGCACGCCACTTGCCGCTGCTCAGCGAACTGCTGCCGAAGCTGAATTTCCTGTTGTCGCTGCTCCTCACCACCACGCTGTTCGCGATGATCTACAAGATCCTACCCGACGCACAGATGGACTGGCGCGACGTCTGGCTGGGTGCCGCCGTGACGGCGGTGCTGTTCATCCTCGGCAAGACGCTGATCGGCGTGTATCTCGGACGCGCCGGCGTGGCATCGATCTATGGCGCCGCCGGCTCGCTGGTCGTGGTGCTGCTGTGGGTCTACTACTGCGCGCAGATCTTCTTCGTCGGCGCTGAGTTCACCGAGGTGTACTCGCGCTGGTACGGATCGCGGCGCAACGCGGCGAGCTACGGGCCGCCGGAGTAGCTACTTCCACCCGATCGGCTCGTAGCCGCGTTCGCGCAGGCAGCGGTCGACGAAGTTGGCGTACACCGGGTCGACCTCCTTCGAGCTCCATGAATCGAAGAGCCCGGACAGCAGCCCTGCCGTAGCACCGCTGGCCGCACCGATTGCGGCGCCCTCACCGGGATTGCCGGCGATCGCGCCGCCGACCGCGCCAGTCGCCGCTCCCACGCCTCCGGCAACGACGGTGCGCCCCCCGACCTGCTTCGCCACCTGCGCCGACTGACCGCCGGATTTGACGTACTGATCAGCGCGCTGCATGCAATCGTCGATGTCGCGTTGCGCCGCCGCGTCGCCGACTTTGTTGAGTTGCTCGTTCGGATAGAGCACCGGGCGGCGGGCAGCGCACCCGGCAACCACGAGCATGAGGGAGGAGACCAACAGGATTCCGAGGTGTGACCGTTGCGCAAGGCTCATGGGAATTCCCCTTTTGCCACAGGATGCGTCATCGTATCTTCTCCGCTCAACGGAACAAGTCCCACCCTCTGCTATCCCGCCGGCAGCGCCGGCGCCGGCGGCGGGCGATAGGCGCGCTCGACATAGTCGAACGTCCCCTTACGCAGACTGATGAACGCCAACTCAGGGAGGCTGAATAGCACTCCCTTCACGCCGGCGAACAGGGTGCTCCCGCCATCGAACGGCAGGGTGGCCAGTCCGACCGCGCCCGCGCCCAGGCCCGCCGCGACGTTGACCGCACCCAGCAGCGGGCGCGTCGGCACCGCGTCGGTGAAGAACACAAAGAACGAATCGCGTGGATTCGGCCCGTAGACCGTCGAAGTGAGCGTGTTCGATTCGCGCAGAAAGACCACGAACGGGTTCTCGCGCCGATACATGGTCTCCAACCGTTGGCGGCGGTATGACGGCAGCTCCTGCGTGGCGCTGACGCTATAGGTGTCGCGAACCGCGCGCGTCGCGACGAACGGAATAAAGCTCAACGCGGCGCCTGGTTCGAGGTAGCCGCCCAGACGAGCGCGCACGGCAGCGTGGAGTTCGGCGATCTGCCGCCGCTCATCGCCGCGATCCGCACTGTGATCTGCGTCCTGCGCCAGTGCGCTGTTTACACCGCGAAAGATCTCGGAGACGCAGTTTCGGGTGATCAGATTGTACGCGTAGCGTTGCTGCAACTCCTGCTCGGTGGCGCGCTCGCGCGCCTGCACCACGATGAGGTCCTGCCGCAACTCCGGCGCGCTGCGCAGGGGAATGATCAAGTCGGAGCGTTGCGCGGCACGTACTGGCAGCAACAGTCCGGGCTGCACGCGCACGTCGCGGTGCTCGGTGAGGCCGCGGTAGAGTTCGTTGAAGCGATTGGCGGCGGATTCGAACCGCGCGAAGTCGGCCTCACGCAGAACGCCCGCGCTACTCAGGCGACCGCGCGCGGCATCCAACTCGGCATGCGCCGCATCGAGCAGGTCGATCATCATCGGTTCGCGCCCGCGCCACGCGGTTGGCGGGAGGACGCGCGCGGTCGGGCCGAATGTGTCGAGGAAGACCAACCGCCCGGTGCGCCCCGCCTCGTACAACGTCACCAAGCGGGCCATGCCGACCAGCAACGGGTAACCCCAGTCGGGACGGGGCGACTGCAGGAGGCCGACCAGTTCGTCTGCAAGCCGCGACGCGAACGCACTCAGCGCGGAGCGTTCACTGTCGCTGAGACGATATTCATCGTCGGCCGGCGCGTGAACGCTGTTGGGCTGCAGTGGCAGGGCGCGCTGCAGCGCCCGCAGGGCGAGAAGGCCGCTCATCAGGTCGCTGTAGCGGCGCGAGAATGAGGACCCGCTGGTGGTGGGCGTGAGCTGCGACAGCGCGGCACGCGTCTCGGCGCTGCGCTGTTGCAGGACGTCTCTGCCGTAGCAGTCCTGCACACGGCGTCGCAGCTGCGCGAGTGATGCCGACTCCGCGGCTTCGGGTTCCTCGGCGCCGTCGGCGAAGAAGTAGCCGGCGCCGCGCAATGCGATGCCGGCCGCCGGGGCACCGGCTGAAGCGCCGTCGGAGTCGCGGGCGCGGCGCAGCAGCAATTCGATCAGTGCGCGATCACCAGACAGGGCAGCGAGCGCATCGAACTCCATGTCCTCGGTGAAGTATCGATGGTTGAACCAGTCGCGCAGCAGCACGTAGGTGTCGTCGGAGACGGCGATGCGGCTGACGGCGATGCCACGGTTCTGCAGCAATCGGTAGGTGAAGAGAAAGCCATTAACTTCGTCACGATGCAGGCGCAGCACGCCAGGCGGGTGGTGCTGGAAGTGGTACACGGCGTCGCCGATGCGCAGCGCCGCGTGGCCGCCACTGGACCCACCCTCATTGGCTTCGACGGAAAGATACTCGACGACGCGCGGCTCCGCCGCCCGTGCTGCAATCGGCACGAGCAGCAGAGCCGCTACGCCCGCCAAGCGAGTGACCGCGCCCATCCCGCGTTCTTACTTCGCCTTCTCCGGCTCTATCTTGTAGCCCTGTTCGATCAACTTGATCTTCTTGGCGTCGCCACCGGACAAGTTCTTCGCGATGACCTCCAACTGCGCTTCGCTCAGCTTCGCTTTCCGGATGCCCTGACCGATACCGATGTAGGTTGCGTCTTCGGCTTCCCAGTTCGTGATGCCATGTCGTTCCGCAACGTTGGCGACTCCCTTCCAGAAGGTGTCGAACTGGTTGCTCGATATGACGTGCGCGTACGTGTAATCAGCGACGTCGTTTTGATAGGCCTCAGTGCCGCCCGGACTGCTGGCGGAGCTCGATTCAAATGGACTACTGATCGATTTCGAGATGCTATCCGAGACGGAACAGCCGGTTGCAGCGATCAGCGGGAGCATCACGGCTACGACAAACTTCGCGCGATGGGTCATCGACACCTCCTTGGCCATCGCCATCCTGCAAGCAGGCCGCGTTGTCAAGGCACCCCGTCAACCTCTTCTCACCCGCCACAATTTTGGTAGACTCGCCGCAGTGTTCCAGAAACGCGGCGTGAGCCCGTAGCCAACCACGCAGGAGGAATGGGCAATGAGCATGCTGAGTGAGTTCCGCGAATTTGCCGTGAAGGGCAACATGGTCGATATGGCCGTCGGCATCATCATCGGCGGGGCGTTCGGGAAGATCGTGTCGTCATTGGTCGGAGACGTGTTGATGCCGCCCCTGGGCTTGGTCATTGGTGGCGTCGATTTCAGCAAGCTCGGTCTCACTCTCAAGCCGGGCCCCGACGCAGACCACCCCCTCGTCGTCTTGGGCTACGGCAAGTTCCTGCAGACGGGAATCGACTTCCTGATCGTAGCCTTCGCAATGTTCATGGTCGTCAAAGCGATCAACTCACTGAAGAGAGAGAAGCCGGCCGCTCCCGCCGCGCCGCCGCCGCCGACCAAGGACCAAGTGCTGCTCACCGAGATCCGCGACTTGCTAGCCAAGCGCGGCTGATGCAGCTGTCGCGGTGACGCCGGCGGTCCACCACGGGCACGCCCTGCCGCCGGCGTCAGCGCCCGCCGACAGGGCGCGTCGCGACCTCTACCGCGTGTGCCGTTTCGAAGGCCGCAAGGTCGTCCACCCACGGCGGCGCACTCGGACATTCGACGAAATCGGGCCGCTATTCTCAGTCGAGATCCAGCACCGGCCGCCGGGCAAGTTTGCCTTCGCCCCGGCAGGCTTTCCAGGAATCCTTCATCCGCTTGGGACAGGTGCGGTGTAGGGGCAGTTCGGGATAGCCCGTGATCAGCGGCGTACGCCCATCCGTGCAGCCATCGCCGCGGCGCGCCGGGTGCGCGACCCGGCCGTGCCGGCCCGCGTGCTGCTGAGCCGCCGGTTTGCACTGTGGGCGTCGGCGGACCCATATGGCCAAGGCACCCAGGAAGCCGATGACGCTGTCTGTGCGGCAAACACCCTCGGGATAGTTTCTTCGATCATCTATTCAGCATTCACAATTCAAATTTGCCGTCAGGTCCCGCATCCCTTCAGCGCGTTGTTCACCGCTTGGAGGGCCCCCCTCGGTCTCGGTTGGGCGCGGGCTCGGCGTTTGGGTCTGAGTGGGCGATGCCGTGGAGGTAGGCGTGGGACGTGGCGTAGTGGTCGGCGTCGACTCGCCGGTTGCCGTTCGGCTCGGTGCGGCCTGGCGGGAACACCAACTCTCCGTCATCGTGGGCAGTCGTCACGATCTTTGTTCGCTCCCTTGGCCTTCCAACCGCAGCGTCTCGCACAAGGCGTCGATGAACGGACGGTTGTGCCAGCCCAGGTCGCGCGTGGCGCGACGGTGATCGAAGGACTGGCGTACCGGTACGGGTAACGGAATCATCAACCACGGTGACGGGCCGCCGGCGCCCTTCCACGCTTGCAAGAACTCTTCGATCGGCAGGTCGTCGCCGGTGACGTTGTAGGCCTGGCCGGTCGCGATCGGCTTTTCGAGGGCGAGTGCAATCGCCTCCGCCACGTCGCCAGCGTACACCAGCGGCAGATGCAACCACATCGGAAAGATGGTGACCGGCAGGCTGAGCAGGCGCTTGAAGACCGCCATGAAATTGGGATCGAAAGCGCCGTAGATGGCGCACGGACGCACGGTGGTGAGCTGCAAGTCATACTGTTGCGCCAGGCGCCAGGCGACTTGTTCCGACACCGCCTTGGAGATCTGGTAGGCGTTCCAGGGCGTGCGCCGGCTGTGCTCGGTGAGCTGCGGGTGATCCTCGTTGATTGTCGGCTGCGTGCGCCCGGCGTAGACAGCGACGGATGATACATGCACGACGCGCTGGACACCGGCAGCGGCGATGGCAGTGAAGACGTTCTGCGTCCCTCTGATGTTGGTCCGGTGGTGTTCCTCCCACACACCGTTGCCGAGCGCGAACGTTTTGCCGACGGAGAACAGTGCGGCATTGGAGACCACAGCGTCCGCGCCGGCAAAGCCCTTCTTCAGTTTGGCGGGCTCGGCGAGGTCGGCCTTGTGCAGCTCGACCCCACGCGCCGCCAGCTCCGGCACACGATCCGGATTGCGTACGACGCCGATCACGTGGGCACCGCGTGTGAGCAACACATCGACGATGTAGCGACCGAGAAACCCGGTGGCGCCGGTCACGGCGATCGTCTTGCCTTGTAGCTCCATCGCTTGCGGGACCTTTCGCACCGGCCAGAGGCCGGTGCCCCCTTGCTCAGCGCTGCACCTCGCGCAGGGCGCGCTTGTCGACCTTGAACATCGGCGTCAGCGGGAGATCCGATAGGATTGTCAGCCCGTCGGGCCGCTTGAAGCTCGCGAGCTCGGCGCCGACGAACGCGCGCAGTTCCGCCAGTGTCGGCGGCACCGCCGCAGCGCGCGGCACGATGAACGCCCACCCCACTTCGCCGAACACCGCGTCGGGTACTCCCAGCACTGCAGCACGCGCGACCTTCGGGTGCTTCGCAAGCAGGTCCTCGATCTCCGCCGGGTACACGTTGTAGCCGCCACGGATGAACATCTCGCTCTGGCGGCCGCGCAGGTGGAGATAGCCGTCGGCATCGAGGTAGCCGAGGTCACCGGTGTGTACCCAGCCCTGGGTATCGATTGTAGCGGCGGTGGCCTGCGGGTCGCGCCAGTAGCCGCGCATCGTCGCCGGTGAGCGGACGACAACTTCACCAATGTCGTTCGCCGGCACCGGCTGGTTATCGCTGTTGACGATGCGCAGCTCAACGCCCGGCGTCGGCTTGCCGACGGTCGTGGTGAGCACCTCCGGCGGATCGTCCGGCAACGATGCGGTGGCGATGCCGACCTCGGTGGAGGAGTAGCGCACGCTGATGACCACCCCGAGCTCGCGCTTGATGCGGCGCAGCAACTCGGGCGTGGACGGCGCGCCGCCCAACAGAACGGACCTCAGCGAGCTGAGATCACGCCGCGGGCGGTCGGGGTGATCGAGCAGCATGATGATTTGCGTCGGAAAGCCGCCAAGGTGCGCGAGCCGCTCGCGTTCGATCACGTCGAGCACCGCGGCGGGATCGAAGGCGTCGTGGATGAGCGATGTCCCCAGGTGGCCGATCTGCAACCCAATGCGCGCCATGGTGCCGATGTGTGCGAACGATATGCCCGCAGCCAGATGCTTCTGGAACGGAATGACGCCGTCGGCGTAGCGGCGCGTGTCGATCTCGGCCAGCGCCAGGATGTTGCGGTGCGTGTACCACGCCCCCTTGGGGACACCCGTGGTGCCGCTGGTGAAGACGATGGTCACGGGATCGTCGGCTGCCACCCCACCCTCCGGTGCACGAGGTCTCCCGGCGGCGAGCGTTTCGACCGTGCCGCGCGTGCTCGTGCGCAACGCGTCCGCCGTGACCCAGATGACGTCGCGCAGCTCCGGCAAGTCGGCGCGCAGCGGCTCGACCGCGGTGCAAAAGTCTGCGTCGTGCCAGGCATCGACCGCAACCAGCAGCGCTGCGCCTGAACGCCGCAGGATGTGGCCGATCTCGGTGCGCCGGTAGCGCGCATTGATGCCCGTGGTCGCCGCGCCGAGGCGTGACGCTGCCAGATAGGCGACCAGGTAGAACGGCGTCGATGGCAACAGCAGCGCGACGACGCTGCCAGAGCCGATGCCGTGCGCCGCGAAAGCAGCCGCCAAGCGGTCGGTAAGACTGTCCCAGTCGCCATAGGTCAGGCGCTCGGCACGATAGCGGAACGCTTCCGCCTGCGGCGCCTGGCGCGCGGCAGCCCGTAGCAAATCCGGCAGTGTTGCGGCGCTGAGCATGCGCGGCGTCTTAGCGCATTCACCCAGCAGCGTCCACGCTGCGCCCACCTCTGGCGTGTCCGTCGCGTCGTCCTTGACGCCCGGAACATCGCAGGGATAGAGAACGCGCCATGCAGACATTGGCAGGACGGGTCGGCGTCATTACCGGCGCATCCGCGGGCATCGGCGCGGCGGCGGCGCGGGCGCTGGCCGCGGCAGGAATGGCAGTCGTGTTGGGAGCCCGACGCGGCGACCGGCTCGCCGCCGTCTGCGACGAGATCAGCGCCGCTGGCGGCACCGCGCACGCGGTCGTGACCGACATGCGCAACGAACGAGAGGTCGAACAACTGATCGACACGGCCATCGAGCGCCATGGCCGCATCGATGCCTTGGTGAACAACGCCGCCATTGGCACCGTGCGCACCATCGCCGAGGGGCGCACCGACGAGTGGCGAGCCATCCTCGAAACCAACGTGCTGGGGACACTGGTAGCCTGCCGGGCGGCCCTGCGCCACATGCTGCCACGAGGCCGCGGCGACATCCTGAACATGACGTCGGCCAGCGCCCACGAAGCCTGGCCGTACCTCGCGGTGTACGCCGGATCCAAGGCTGCCATCCACACGCTGTCGCGCGGCTTGCGTGCCGAGGTGGCCGGACGCGGCATCCGCGTCATGACCATCGAGATCCACAACGTCGGCGGCACGGATTTCGCCTCCAACTTCGAGCCGACGGTGCTGCCGGCGGCCATTGAGCGCTGGGTAGAGCTCGGCCTGCTGAGCCGCGAGAGCCCCATGATCGAGCCGGACGACGTGGCGCGCGCCGTGGTGTTCCAGCTCTCACAACCCGATCCCGCCAGCGTGCATCACCTGACCATCCGCTCGCGGGCAAATTGAACCGACCTTTCTTTCCTGGGGTTGGCGGTCCGACTGTGGTACAGTCTGTCCACAGTCAGCACTGAACGGTACGCACGCTGCGTGGGTCCGAGCTTGGGTGGAGGAAGTTGCCGCGAATGTCGCAGAAGGAGATCGAGCTGATACTCATCCGCCAGCTGGCGAGCTATCTCGCGATGGCGGTATTCCTGGTCGACGCCGAGGGCAACTTGGTCTTCTACAATGAACCGGCCGAGCGCATTTTAGGTCACCGGTTCGACGAAACCGGCGAGATGGCCGCGACCGAGTGGGCCACAGCGTGGATGCCCACCGACGAGAAGGGCAACCCGGTGGCACCGGAGGAGTTGCCGCTGTGGATTTCTCTGCACGACCACCGCGTCGCCACCAGCCGCTTCTGGATCCGCGGTCTGGACAACGTCCCCCGCTACATCGAGGTGGTCGCGTTCCCGCTGCTCGGCCAGGGCGAACGTCACCTGGGTGCGGTCTCACTCCTGTGGGAGGCTGATCAGGGATGACCATCACCCTGTGGGGAACACGCGGCTCCTTGGCCGCGCCGGGTTCCGAAACGGCGCGCTACGGCGGCAACACCTCGTGCGTCGAGGTGCGCGGACGCGACGGCACGGTGCTCGTCCTCGATGCGGGCACCGGGATTCGCCGCCTCGGGAAGTCGCTGCCGACCAACCTGCGCCGGCTCGACCTGCTGCTCACGCACCTGCACATGGATCATATCCAAGGGCTGGGGTTCTTTGCCCCACTCCACAATCCAGACCTCGACGTGCACATCTGGGGTCCGGCCAGCACCACGGCGAACTTGCGCACGCGGCTGATGCGTTACCTGTCGCCGCCGCTCTTTCCTGTACACCTGCGCGATCTGCCGTGCCGGCTGACGCTGCACGAGGTGCCGTGCGGCGATTTCAGCATCGGCGAGTTTCTTGTCACGACGGCGCTCGTCTGCCACCCGGGTCCGACCGTCGCGTATCGGATCAGCACGGCGCACGGCGCTTGCGCCTATTTCCCCGACCATGAACCGGCGCTCGGTGTCCCGCGCTTTCCCATGAGTGGCGATTGGACATCGGGCTACGCATTGGCGGCAGATGTCGACCTGCTCATCCACGACGCCCAATACAGCAGCGACGAATACGCGCAGCACGTTGGCTGGGGCCACAGCGCCGTCGACGACGCACTGAAGTTCGCCGCGCTGTCACGCGTGAAGCAACTGGTGCCCTTCCATCACGACCCGGCGCACACCGACGACGACCTCGACCGGATGGTTGCCGCGGCACAGGCGGCGACGCCCGCGTTCACCATCAGGCCAGGGACGGAAGGCGCGGTGTTCGAAGTCGGCTAGGGCGTACACAGGGACATGACGCATTCTCCACGCTCAGGCGCAGCGAAGCGGTAATCGTAATCGTTCAGTCAGAGCGCTTCCGATCACGCGCACGTACACCACCGTAGGTTCGAGTCGCTGCTAGCAGCCTGTTGAAAAAGCCCGCCGATGCCCTGGACCGTCATTCCCGCGAACGCGGGAATCCAGATCTTCCGCATGCTCCTGGACCCCCGCTTTCGCGGGGGTGACGATGGCGACCAGTTTTTCAACGGGCTGCTAGCCTTCTCCCAACGCCCGTAGCGCCAGACCGCGGGCGACGGTCGTCAGCTCATCACCGCCACGCAAGCGGGCAGCGCCGAACTTCGCTTCGAACAGGCGCCGCACGGCAGGCACAAACGACGAGCCCCCCGTGAGGAAGACGCTGTCCACATCGCGCGCTTGCACGTTGCACCGCCCCAGCAGGCGGTCGATGCAGGCCGCCAGGGCATCGAGCTTCGGCCGCAGCCACGTCTCGAACTCCGTGCGCTGCACCGCGCGGTCGATCGCAACCGGTGGATCCGCGAATTGAAAGGTTCCCGCCACGTGCTTGGACAACTCGAACTTCGTGTGCTCGACGGCACGGTAGAGATGGTAGCCGAGATCCTCATTCACGAGGTGAATGAGGGCATCGATCTTCTCCGGCGCTGCGGCCCCAAAGCGCAGGCGCCGCAGCGTCTCCATGGTTTGCTTCGTCTTGAGAAATGACAGGTGCTCCCAGCGCTCGAGACGCTCGTAGAGCCACTGCGGAATGGGCAGCGTCTGATCGAATGCGGTGCGGTACGTCGATCCGAGCCCCAAGCTCGGCGCCACGGCGTGGCGCACGATGGTGCTGTCGAACGCATCACCGGCGATGCCCACACCGTCGACGCCGAGGATATCGTCGCGGCGTTGGCCGCGCCGGCGCGCCGCGGGACCAAGGCGGATCAACGAGAAGTCGCTGGTGCCGCCGCCGAAGTCGCCGATCAGCACCAATTCGTCGTGGTCGAGCTGTTGCTCGTACTGGTACGCGGCAGCCACCGGCTCGAACTCGAAGGTAATGTTCTCGAACCCAGCCTGTTGCAGCGCCGCACGCAGGCGGTCGAGAGCGAACTCATCATCCTCCACGCTCGCCGCGCCCGAGTAATGCGCGGGCCGGCCCACAACGGCGTTGGCGTCGAGTCGACCGAACTGCTCTTCGACACCCGCTTTCAGGCCTCGCAGGATGATCGCGATCAAATCTTCGAGTGTGTAGAAGAAGCCGAACAGGTTGGTGTCGGTGAACAGCCGGCTGGCGAGGTGTGACTTCATCGACTGGATCAAGCGTCCGCGCCCGCCGGCAGCCAGGTAGTTGCGGATGGCGTCCGGCCCTGCCACCCCGTCCGGGCGGCTGCCGGGCCGTACGGTCTCGGGGTTGAAATAGAGAATCGAGCGGAACGTGCTGGTGCGCCCCGCCCCGTCGGAAAAGGTGGCGAGCACCGCGCTGCTGTCGTCGCGAGCAACGGCAACGGCACTGTTGGTGGTGCCGAAATCCAGACCGATCGCTGTACGCACCGTGCTGGTCTCAGCGGCCCAGCGCAGCCTCAAAGACCCGGCGCGCTTCGGCGTGGCCGAGGCGCCGGGTGGTGCGGTGGGCAATTTGCCATTCGCCGTTGCGTCGTTCGAGTTGCCACGCGTTGAGACTCACCCGGTAGACCTGGAGGTTGCCGTCCTTGTGCAGATAGACGCGCGAGTAACCGGTGGCGACGGCGCGGTCCCCATCGATCTCGACGACGGCCGGACCGATCTGGTGGGCGCAATGGCCGACCATGTCCTGGTGTCGTTCGCTGCGCACCATCTGGCGCACACCGTCGCGCCCGCGCATGAGGCCGACGTCCACGTCGTACACCGTGTCCTCGGTGAACGTGCTGGCGGCAGCGTCGGCGTCGCCAATATCGACGGCAAGACCATAGCGCACGATGACCCGGTGAATCGCCAACTCGTCTTCGAGCGCCTGCACGCGGCGGTTCAAGTCATCGAGCTGCTGCCGGAGGTCTTCCATGCGGACTCCTTCAAGGCACCGCCCCGCCGCGCGTGCTGGCCATCAGTCGGGCCGGTTCCAACGGTCACGCGCGTCTATGGTCTGACGAGCCGCCGCACGCGTCGCAGCAGGAGCAGCATGGGCACCACTGCCCCCCAGCAGCCGCCCGCGGTTTCCCCGCCTTCGGCAATCTGACAACCCGGGTTGGCGCTGCCGCTGCTACCACTCGGTGCGCCGCCGTTCGGGTAGAGCGAAAACAGGCCGCTGATGTCGTCCGGTTGGAGGCGGTCGATATCGCTCTCGTGGCTGTTCATGATGGCAACCACCGACTGGCCGTTTCTATCGGGGTGGTCGAGCCCGAGCACGTGGCCAAATTCGTGCACCAGAACCCGGCGGATGTCGTTGACAACCACGTTGTTCGATCCAACCCGGATGGGACCATCGTAGGCGTTCCACGGCACCGTCGAGTTGACGAACACCGGGGCGTTGAGCATGGCGCCGGTGTTGCTGTTGGCGCAGTTGTTGGTCAGCTCGATGATGTCGCCGAAGGCTTGGCCACAGAAGCTGGGGGCGAAGAACACCGGGTTGTCGCCGACGGGCCCGGTGTTCGGGCAGGCGTGCGCAGCTCCCGGCGCACCGCACGGATTGTTGAAGGTTCCACCGACCGCAACGTCGAAGTGGAACGCGGCGCCGGCAGCGTTCCAGTCATTGGCTGCGTTGATCGCATTCTGGTCCCAGGACAATGTGCCGTTGATCAAGGCAGAGCCGGGGTTACCCAGAAACGAACGCAACGTCGCGCCACCCTGTGTCCAGCGGGTACAGTGGCCGTTGATCTTCAGGCAGACAAAAGCGTGGGCCACCGCAGCGGGCAGCACGAGCACAGTAAGCACGGTGACGGCGACGGTGCAGCGCCGCAGGACAAAATGACTCACGTTCATCTCGCCGGGGTGCCAGCGGCCGCAGGCTGCGCCAGCTCGCCGGCGATCGACTCGAGAAAGTCGCCGAGCGGCATGGCGGCAGCCGTTGGGCCTTCTGCTGTGGCGGGAGCCCGCAGGATGCGACGGCCAGCGAGACCAACCACCGGCGTGCGGTCGTCGGTCTCGACGACGTCCGTCTGCTGGTCCGCATCGAAACGGACATGGAAGCGGCCCTGCCACACACCGACGAGCGGGCACACGGCCTGTCCGTTGCCGGCGACGAACAGCACGGCACGCTCCCCGAGGGTGAAGGCGGGCATGTCGGCGATGTGCACCACCACCCCACCGCTTTCGCCACCGTAGAAGCGCAGCGTCAAAGTGTCGCCGACGTCACCTTTGAGGACGGTAAGGTCAGAGAAGGTCACGTACGTGGCCGGGGCGCCCGACGTGTCGGCGGCCTGCTTGATGTCGGTGACCGTTCCAACGACGATTTGTTCCGCGAGCGCAACCAACTCTGGAAACTCGCGCTGCACAACCACCATCGCACCGGCAGGCCTTCCCACGCCCAGCAGGAATGCCAGGAGCGCGATGTACCTCGCTACCTTCATTGCGCCCGGAGGGTAGCAAAGGGGTGTACGAGATACCATGCCGTAGGGGACAGACGCCGCACTAGAAGGTGTATTCGATCTCTCCGCTGTAGATCACGTCGGCACGGATGCCGTCGCGGTTGAGCGGGAATTGGAAGGTACCGCCGGCGACGAACTTGCCGAACGGGTTGACCCTGAAGCCGACGGCGGATTGCAGGACGTTGTCGTTGATGCCGTCGCGCTTGTCGTCGAAGTAGCCGAGGAAGTCGGCCGCCAGCGTCAGCCATTTGGTGGTGCGCACGTCGGCGCCGGCGATGCACTCGGCCTGACTCACATCGGCACCGCTGCGGAACGCGTAGCCGATGTTGAGGTGCGGTGACACGCGACCAAAGTCTTTCGAGGCGATCAACAGCGGTGTGAAGGTCGGATCATTGAAGCCAAGGAAATTGTCGGCGTTCCCCGTCGGAATCGTCAGCACGCCCTCGACGGCAAGATCGGCGTACTCGGTATTGTAGAGGTGCCATTTGCTGCGCAGAAACAGGTCGCCAGTGCCGAAGGCCGTTTGATCGAAGCCATCGGTGGCACATCTGGCGCTGATTGGCTTGTTGGGTTGCTGTGGGTCGAAGCCACACAGCGTTCCCGATTTGGCCACCAAGCGGTTGTTCTCCTCGAGAAAGAAGCCCGGGGGGAACTGGACCTTGGCGGCCGGGTTCTGGATGAGGTTCGACGTCACGGTCGCATGCATGTGGGCCTGGCTGAGGGACAAGGCCATGCTGACGTCGATCGAGTCAGTAATCCCGAAGGCGCCCGTAAGGAAGATGGTGTCAAACGACAACCCCATGTTGAGCTGTGACTGAATCAGATTGTTGCCGAAGCGCACCTGATCCAGAGGCGTCAATTGGCTCACGAAGGCCGGCGAGAACGCAGACTGGGAAAACATCAAGTTGCTCAGAGAGCTGCCTTCCATCGTATCGAAGTGGATGTGGGTGTACGTGACATTGAACGTGCCGGTGTACTTCCCCAGGGTTGTTGCGCGCTCGGCGACGCTGTCACCCAGACTCTGCGTCGACCGTACAAAGGTGTCGAGTTCGGGATCCCAGGCGAAGCGAAAGGCACCGCTGGCCGAGGGGACGGGGGCCTGGGAATGCGCCGTCGCCAATTCGGCCGACAGAGAGTTGAACTGCGAGGCGAAGCGCAGGCGCTGACTCTCGGCGAGCCGCGGATCCGCAACACTCTTCTGGATGGTGGTGATCAGCGTCCCACCGAACAGCCCCGGGATGAGCTGATCGAGGGGGACGGCATGTGCCGCTGCGGCCTTGAAGCACATGTGCGCAATCAAGACCGCCAGCGCCGCCAGGCGGGGTATCCAGACGCGGCGAGCTGCGCCGCACCGTCGTTCCGCACCATACCTCTGGCGCCGCGATACACAACTGCAAGCCGCGCGCGGCTGCCGACCGGTGGTGGTTGATCGGATCGTCATCACAGGCCGTCCGTGATCTTCCACCCGCCGTCGTCGGGCACAAGAATTTTAGTGAGGCGCACTTCCAGATGCTGCGGCTTGCCGCTCTCGCGATCGATGAAGTGATCGCGGCGCGTATAGGTGACCGCCACCGCATCGCCCAGGGGTGCCACGGTGACGTCTGCCAGTTCGACCGTGAGACCGGCGGCGTTCTCCAGGTACGCATGCAGCGCCTGGCGCTGGCGTCCGGAGAACGCCACGTACAGGCCGGCGAGCTGCTCGAGATCCTTGCTCTCCAGCGCGATGCGGTACTCTTCGAGCACCTGACCCACGGACGACGGCGGATTGAGCAGCTGCGCGTGTCCGTAGCCGCCACGCGACAACAAGCTGAGCGCGGCGACCGCGGCGATGATCTTCCCCCACCCGGAACGGCGGCGGTCACCGGCAGTCACGCGCGCTTGTCCTGCGGCAGCGGGCGCTGCACCCTTCATTGCCCGCTCGCCATCTTCCACCGGCCGTTGTCGCGCACCAGGATCTTGGTGAGGCGGACTTCCAAACGTTGCGGCCTCCCGCTGACGGTGTCGATGAAGCGGTCGCGGCGTGTGTAGGACACGGCAACGCCGTCGCTGTGGGGCGCCACCGTGATGTCCGACAGCTCGACGATCAGCCCTGCCGCATTCTGCAGGTACTCGTGGAGTGCTTCACGCTGGCGCGCGGAGAAGGTCACGTACAGAGCGGCCAACCGATCGAGGTCCTTTTGCTGCAAGGCGCCGCGGTACTCCTCGAGCATTTCGCGGACCTGCGTATCGACAACAGCGTCTGCTGCCTCCTCGGCGTACGCCGGACTGGACAGCAGCGTAGCGAATTTGAACAAGTGGTCGGCTGCACGAGACTGCGGTCCCACGGGTGTCGGCGTCCGCGGGCTGTGTCGTTCCGGTTCCCCGACGACGCCCTCGGTCTCGAGCAAGAGGCGATACGCATCGACGTCGGTGTTGGTCTCACCCTGGATCGATTTGCCCTCCTCGGGCGACAGCTCCACGGGCAAGCGACGGAGCATGCTGATCACCAACCTCTTTTGCAGCTCGAAGAACGCCGACTGATCGCCCTCGACGCTGTCCGAACCCTCCTGCACCCCGGTGCCTGCGTCGATGATGCGCGCATCGATGCGTATGGTGTTGCCCACGACGTGAAACGAACCGGTGAGGAACTTGCCGATGCCCAGCTGCTGAGCAACCGAGAGATTGTCGATCGCGCGCGCACGCACCACGCGGTCGATGAGCTCAGGCGAATACACGTGCAACGCCTTCACTTTGCTCAGCTCGGTGTTGAATGCCACACGCAGCGCCTTGCCCATCCATTCATGCTGCGGATCGCCGCGCAGGTCGTTGAACTCCATCACCCCGACCGTGTTGGCCGCCGGTGCTGAGGGCCGTGGCACCGCTGGGTTCTGCGCCATCACGACCGGCGCAGGTGACTCGGCCGCTCGAGCGTCGCGCGGCACGGCGGCGAAGGCCAGATCCGTTCCCTCCATCTTGTGATAGGGATGCTGTTGCTCATCGGTGAGCCGCGGCACGCGGCGGGCGACGTGACCGAACAGCTCGGACACGGTCACCAAGCCGTCGTTATCGGCGTCCGCCGGACCCTGAAGGCCCTCGAGTACTGCGTAGGTAAAGACACCGTGGCGCAGTTCGGGTTTCTCCTTCGATTCTTCGCCCGGTTTGGTGGCCGCGAGCAGAAAGAACCCTTCACCGGCGGACAGCCGAGCCGCCAGGTCATCTGCCGATGCCAAGCCGCGCGCCGCCAACCGCAGCGAGCCGGAGTGACAGGTGTCGAGCATGACGACGATGCCGCGCACATTGCGCCGCAAGACGCGGACAACTTCGTCGAAGTCGGTCATCCGCAGGCCGGCGGTGAGGAGGTTCGTGGGGTTGGCTGGATGCGGCAGGAAGTAGTAGCTGCCGGTGGTGAGATCCTGCACGCCATGGCCGGCCATGAAGATGAGCACAATGTCATTGGGACCTGCCTGACCCAGGAAACGTTCCATGCTGTCGAGAACGCTCTCGCGGGTAACCTCGTCGTCGGTGAAGACAAGCGTCTTGACTTGGCTGTACAGACGGCCCCCGGCCTGGCGTTGCAAAGCAGCTTCGATGGATTGGGCGTCCGCCGCCGCGAACTGCAGGTTGAGGTTCGGGTCCTGATAGCGGCTGACGCCGATCGCCAGCACCCAGAGTGATGACACCGCCTGGGCTTGCGCCCCGGCAGCCGGTGGCGCCGCCGCAAGGGTTTCCGGGGGTGCCGGGCTGCGTTCGGGGCGGTGGAGCGTCCACACTACGGCGATGCCGGCAACCGCGCACCCGGTGGCGACTACCAATAATCCACGCGCCGTCATACAATCACTGAGGGTTTATCATCTCTTACCGGGACGGCGGCTTGCAAATACAATTTCCAGCTGGCGAAATGAGACCAATCTCGCAAAAGAGCTGCGCCGGGCGCTTCCCCCACTGCTGCGCGGCCCAGACTCTTTGCCCGAAGTGGTCCCGAAGTGCAATAAATCGACGGCTTTTTGCATCTCTCGTTGCAGCAGCACCATGGAAGCACCGGAGGATCTGGGCCTGCGCGGCTGGGTAGGTTTGGATGGAGGACCCACTCCGCGACGCCCGAGAGGCGCGGGCGCTGATCGGCTCCTGCCTGTCGGGAGACCCGGAAGCCGTCAAGCGCTTTCAGCAAAAGTACGGCGAGCTGATCTACGGGTATCCGATCCGCGTGTACCGCACTCCACCCGAGGATGCGGGGGATTTCTACGTCTTTGCCTTTCAAGACGGGCGGATCTTCCGCCGGTTGCGCACCTTCGAGGGGCGTGCGCCGCTACGCGCGTATCTGCTGGGGTTTGTCCTCGATGACCTGGTGCTCGAATGGAAGCGTGGCGAGCGCACGGTGGAGACCGTCTCCATCGAGGGCCTGGGGGAGCTACCCGACAACACGGCTACAGCGAACTCTCCGCT
This sequence comes from Candidatus Margulisiibacteriota bacterium, assembly GCA_035541735.1. Taxonomy (GTDB): domain Bacteria; phylum Desulfobacterota; class Binatia; order HRBIN30; family HRBIN30; genus DATKMS01. Next base: position 2,448 of record DATKMS010000319.1, on the reverse strand, counting down.
CGCCAACGACGGAGCGCAGGCGACTGCTCCGGGAGCGCCCGAGGACGCGCTGGCGGTCCTCACGCCCGCGAAGGCTGTCGTCATGAAACTGCTCTACGTGGAGGACTACGAACTGAAGGCCGCCGACGTCAACTACATTGCCGAGACATCGGGCCGCAGCGTACCGGAGGTGCTCGCGGCCGTGGCGCGCCTGCGGGACCGGGTCCGAGAGCGCGAGGCGGGCTTGAAAAAGTTGCAAGACGGCATCGACGCGGTGCAGGCGTGGATTCGCCTATACGAACGACGAGTGGAACGCATCAGTGAAGACCTCGCCTCGCTCCCGCCGAACGCCGGAGCGGCCGTTCGGCTGCGCGCCGAGCTGGCCCAGATCGAGCAGAAACAACACCGCCGCCAGCAGCAGCGCAGCCGGTTGCTGGCACAGGCGCAACGGCGCAAGGTAACCGCCCCGTACAAGGAGATTGCCACGCTCTTGAATACCAGTGTCGGCAACGTCTGTTCCCAGATTGCTCGCGTTCGTCGAGAGCTGCTGGCCCGGTCCGCAGGAAGATATTCTGGTATTGAAAAAGCAGACGAGAAAGGTGTACGCTCTGACGAATCCAACTGCTAGGTCGTGTCCCATGCCGAGGGGCAATTCCACGCATGGGCATGTCCCGGTTGAGGTGCAGACACTGCTACGAAACTCCAAGGGAAGAGGAGAGCTACGATGACTGATTCTCGGTACGCCATGCCGCAGTCGAAAACGGATCGCACCGCGAGCTGTCCCGACTTCGAGGACCTCTCTCGGTTTGTCGATGGCGAGGTCGACGGTGATCGGGCGGCCCACATCGCCGCGCACGTGACCCACTGCGCGTGGTGTTCCGGGCTGGCAACGATGATCCGCGCCTATTTCGAGGCGGCGGCAAGCGCCGAAACCACGGTGGGCGGGCCGGGTTGCAGCACCACCGAGCTCCTGGTGAGCTACTTGACCACCGGTCTCTCCGATGCGGAGCGGCACAGCATCGATACACACGTCCGCGGGTGCGATCAGTGCATCGGCACGCTCACCCTCTTGCAGCGCCGTTTGCTCAGTGCCGAGGAGGTTCCGGCTCCGGTGCCCGCTGCCCTCATGGAACGCGCGACGGCGGCGGCCACGCGGGAGCTCCGTCCTGCCAAGCCGGCTACCGGTCTTGCCGAGGCGTGGTCGGCACTCTCATCCGTTGGTCGGCGTTTGTCGGCGCATATCCGCCTGCCGGCGTTGGTCCCCGCGGCCGTCGCTGCAGGGGCGCTACTGGTTGTGGCCGGCGAGCACAACTGGATGAAGCCTGAACCGCTGAAGGAGATGACCCGCGCGGTTCCATCGCACCGCACCCTACGCATCACGGCCACCGAGGCAGTGGTGCGTGCGCAACCCAATTCACGGACCGAGGTCGTTGCCACACTCGGCCGTGGCGCGACGTTGGAGGTTACATCCCTCGAAAAGGATTGGTATCGAGTTACTCTGCCCGGCGGTACCGAGGGCTGGGTGGAGCGCCAAGCGTTCGAGTAAACTCACCTCCGTTTCAAGATGACGCACCACACCACCGGGAGCACTTGTAGCCCGGCCGGGCAGACTCGTACCTCCAGCCGGACTGCAACCGCCCTGGTGGTGGGACTGGCGGCGCTGGCGGCGGCGCTGGGACGCCCCGCTCCGGCGGCAGCGGCGGATCAGAACACAACGGACGCCATCTTTTGCGGGATGCCGCTCGCCCGTCACCTGGAGAGCGGTGCAACCAACAGCTTCAACGCGTCGCTCTCACCCGGTACGGTGGTCTCAGCAGACGTCATCACCACACCAGCCGTGGGCTTCCTCAAGATGGAATCGGTGAACTTCACGCCCGCGACCGCAACCTGTGCTGGTGACCTGCTGCTCAGCATCCCTTCCCCCACGCCCCCGGCGACCGACGTCGCGCCCGGTACGATCAACGTGACCAATTGCTTGGACAACGCCGCCCACGACTATACCATCACCCTCTCCGTCGTGTCACAGGGACCGGACACCTGCGCGGCTGCACTGCCGTGCGGAACCCCGCTGACCGCTGCCTTTGGGGTGAGTGGTGAAGTCGACTCGTACACGTTTCAAGGCATCGAGGACGACAAGGTCACGCTGGCAGTAACCAACATCGCCCCGGCCATCGGACAAGTACGGCTACGCCTCTTCGACCCGGCGGGCGTGCTGCTCCATGACGGGCAGAACGACAATCCCACCTGTCCGGGCTCGCTGCAGATGCCGCTGCCGTCTACCGGTGCCTACACCCTGCTGGTCAGCTCGTGCAACGGACCGAAGCAAGGTCAGTACAGCGTGACCTATCAGCCGCCGAGCTGCACCCCCAAGCAGCCCGCCGGGCAGTTCGCGTACGTGACGAACGCCGACTCCGGCACGATGAGCGTGATTGATCTTTCAACCAATACGGCCCAGCTCACCGCACCGAT
>DATKMS010000318.1:0-5669 GCA_035541735.1 Candidatus Margulisiibacteriota bacterium | reverse complement strand
ACCGCCCTCCGTGTCGCCGCAGCGATCAATCGCCGCACCTTCGACTAGCGTGCGCAGTGCTTGGCGGGCCCGGTGCAGGCGGATCTTGACGGCGTTCGGGGTGATTCCGAGCAAGTCGGCAACCTCCTCCGTGTCAAGATCTTCGATATCGCGCAGGAGCAGGACGACCCGATAGGAGTCCGGGAGGCGGTCGATGCAGCCGCGCACCATCTGCCGGGTCTCGCGCCGCTCGAATAGATCACCCGGCGTATCGCCGGTTGCCATGCCACTCACCCACTCCCCGTGCTCGTCGAATCGCGGCAGCAGATCGTCAATCGACTCCTCTGATTTTCGCCGACGACTTCTGATTTTCATCAATGCGGCGTTGACCACGATGCGATGCAACCAGGTCGACAACTTCGCCGTTCCGGAGAAGGTCGCGATCGCCCTGAAGGCCGAGAGAAAAGCGTCCTGCACCGCATCTCGCGCCGCGTCTTCGTCGTTCAGCAGGCGCCGCGCCGTCGCCAGCATACGGCCGCCTTGCTCGCGAACCAGCTGCTCGAAGGCAGCTTCGTCACCACGTCGCAACGCGTCGAGCACCTCGGCCTCTTGGGTGCACTCGTCTGGATCACGCTCTGCCAGCTCCGCAGGTCCATCGGTCCGCAGCAACTCGGTCAGGAACCCCGAGCATCCGCTCAGGACGGCACCCAGGGGGATCAGCTGGCGAAGCGCCTTGAGACCGGCTGAATCGACGAATCGCACTCCCGACAGGTCCAGGAGCACGTTGGGATGACTGGCGAGACACGCAGCCGACGACGACATAAGCTCCTCCACGGTGTTTTGGGTGATGTGGCCCTCGACGCGCAGCGACGCGGCGCCACCGCAACCTCCGAGTTCCGTGATTCGCATCATGGCGTTTCGGAGACGCAAGCCGCATGCCGGCTTTGGCCTGTGCCCGCGCCGCACGGGCAACTAGCCGAACAGTCGACGAGTTTCGGCTAGGTCGCGGCTTCCCGGGGCACGTCGCGGGTGGCCGCGATATTTCGCGGATCTACGAGGTGTGCTCGTGGCTGCGCTGAATTCCGAGCTTCTTGATGCGGCTGCGGAGCGTGCTGGGGGGCAGGTTGAGCCGGCGCGCCGCACCCTGCGGTCCGTCGATGCGCCACCGTGTTTGCTTCAGCACGGACACAATGTGATCGCGCTCGACCTCGTCCAAGGAACGCGGATCACGCCCCGATACCAGCCTGGGGCGCTGCTCGACGGTGGCTGCGGAGCTGACAGAGTGGGTCTCCATCAGCATCTCAGGCGCGACGTCAAGCTCGGTGCCCCGCGACAGGATGACGGCGCGCTCGATGACATTTTCGAGCTCCCGGACATTGCCCGGCCAGGAATAGGCAATCAGCCGCTGCATCGCTGCGCGGGGCACACGCGAGATCTGCCTGCCGATCTTGGCGGCGAACCGTCCGACGAAATAGTGGACGAGCAACGGCACGTCCTCGGGACGTGTGCGTAAGGGGGGTAGAGTGACCGGGAAGACGTTCAGGCGGTAGTAGAGATCCTGGCGAAAATTGCCTTCGGCGACGGCCTTGGAAAGGTCGCGGTTGGTTGCTGCGATGACGCGGACGTCCACACGGATGGTCTTGCTGCCGCCGATGCGTTCGAATTCGTGCTCCTGCAGGACGCGCAGCAGCTTCACCTGCACCTCGGGCGGGACTTCACCGATCTCATCCAGAAAGATCGTACCGCCGTCCGCCAGTTCGAAGCGGCCGATGCGGCGCTCCGCCGCGCCCGTGAACGCGCCCCTTTCGTGCCCGAAGAGCTCACTTTCGATCAAGCCCGTGGGCAGGGCGGCGCAGTTCACCTTGATGAGCGGACGGTCCCTGCGCCGGCTGCGCGAGTGGATGCTACGGGCGATGAGCTCCTTCCCCGTTCCGGTTTCTCCGAGGATGAGGACCGATGAGTCGGTTTCAGCAACCAGGCGCACCTTCTCGAGAGCGCTGCCGAGGGCGCGGCTCTGCCCGACGATCTCGTCGACGTTGTGGACGGAGCGGATCTCCTCCTGGAGATATTCGTTTTGCAAGGACAGTTGGCGCAGCTCCGCTTCCGCCTGCCGGCGCTCGTCGACGTCGCGCAGAATCAGCGTGTAGAGCCTCCTGCCGCCGACCTCGACGTGGGAGAGCGTGGCTTCGACCGGAAATTCCTGCCCGTCGGAGCGGCGCGCCAGCAGACCATCGGGTGCCCAGACGTAGGGCCGTGCCTGGCCGTCGTTGCGCAGCACCTGCAGCGAACGGTCGAGGGCCTCCCGGGAGGCGTCGTTCAGAAAACGGTCGAATGACTGCCCCATGGCTTCCTCGGCGGGACAGCGGAAGATGCGTTCGGCAGCATCATTGAAGATCTGGATCCGGCGCGCACCATCGAAGGTCACGATCGCATCCATGGCCGAGTCGAGGATGCGCGCCAGCCGCTCCTGACTCTCGCGCAGCGCCGTCTCGGCACGCAGGCGCTCGATCTCGGCACGTGCACGCGCCGCGAAAATGCGCATGATGGAGAGGCTGCGCGCGCCGTCGGGAAGGGGTTGGTCGTGGATGATCGCCAGGTGGCCAACGACCCCCCCGGAAAGATCGGAGAGCGGAACGCCGCAGTAGCTCTCGGCTTGCCAGTCCGCGAGCGCCGTGTCCTCGGGAAAGAGCGCTTGGAGACGGGCAGGATGGTGGGCCATCTCTCCGTTGAGCACTGCTTCACAGGGGGTGCCCTTCAAGGGAACTTCGAAGTTGGGCAGGAAGGCGCCACGGCCCCACACGGCCAGCGTACGAAATCGCAGCCGGTCCTCGCTGAGCTCGGACACGAAGGCGTATTGCACCCCCAACGCCGCGGCGAGGTGCCGCACCAACGACGGGAAGAAGCGGTCGCCGGTTTCGGCTTCGACGCCCTCGACAACCGCGCGGCGCGTCGCCTCCAATTGCCGGCGCTCGCTGATCTCGCGTTGCAGAGCGGCGTTGGCTCGCGCCAGTTCGGCCGTTCGCTCTTCGACCTTGCGCTCGAGCTCCTCGTGGGCCCGCCGCAATGCGTCTTCGGCGCGCTTCAGTTCTGTCACGTCGCGCGACAGGGCGAGGAGCCGGTATGGTTTTCCGTCGGCGTCGCGGATGGCGTTGACCACCACGTCAAACCACAGGGGCGTCGCCGTCTGTCTCGTCGCAAAGTAACCGACAAACCGCCCGACCTGCCCGGCGCGGGCAGCGGCCACAGCAACGCGCGCCTGCTCGCGGTCCTCCCCCTGCCAGAAATCGACCCACGAGGTATTCAAGAACGGGCCGAGGTCGCAGATCTCCAAGACCTCCATGCCACCGGCGTTCATAGACAGCAGCCGGCCCTCGAGGTCCAGCACCTTGATGCAATCACGGCTGGACTCGATCAGGCGGGTCTTGAACTCTTCGCTGGCGCGCAACGCCTCCAGCATTGCTTGGGGATCAGGGACGTGTACCCCTTGCGATCCGTCGAGTCCCTCCCGTTCGGCATCGGGCAGCGCAGCTTTCATGCGGCCAGATCCCCCCTGTTGGCGAGTATGCGCGACAATGGAAGAGAACTACCGGCACCGCCGAGGTGTTGCAACAGGCTCAGATCGGAGAAAGGAACCGGCGTTCGGAAAATGGTTCGCCACGAGGATGACGGCCGCTCACGGGGCTGTGGGCGAAGTGGGCGCGGTCTGCATCCTCTCGTCTTCACGGAAGCGGTAGAAGAAGTTCCCGTCCTTGAAGCCGTGCTCATCCAGCACATGGTGAAAGGCGCCACGATCCATGGCCAGCTGCCCGACCATGGTTGCCTCCTCGCGCGTGAGTCCCACGGTGTGCGTCAACCAGTCAACCGCTTCACGACCGACGAAGCACTTGGGGTACACGGTCAGCAGGTGACGCCGATCGGTGATTGGCACGCCGTCCGGCGCACGCATGCGGGCGATCAAAGTCTGGATCTGCTCGTCCGTCCAGCCGGCCGAGCCGACGTCGTCGAAGCCCTCCGGACCGTGTATCATCTCGTTGGGGGCTGCGGGCTCCGGCGGCTGGCCGTTCGAGGCCGCAAGCTCGGTTGCGGTGAAGTGGCGCCGGCTCCAGGCGTTCAGGAGTTGCTCCAGTTGCGGCGAACGCAGATGCAGGTCGCGTTGCGGGAACGGCACGTGAATCTGATGGCGGCGCAGGTTGGCCTCGACGCGATAGTTCAGGTCGCTGACGAGTCGGAACTGGGTGCTCGGATCGCGCGTCCAAACGTGCAACTCAAAGTTGAGCGCGCTGTCGCCGAAGCCGCGAAACTCGACGCGCGGCCGCGGATCGCCCAGGACCTCGGGATGGCTGCGCGCCGCTTCAAGCAAAGCCATGCGGACACGGGCAGTGTTGGAACCGTAGGCGACCCCGACCGGCACGTGGAGCCGTGAGACCGGGTCGCGATGCGTCCAGTTGATCACCTCGGTCTCGAGGAAGCGGGAGTTGGGCACCAGAATGCTGACGTTGTCGAGCGTGCGAATCTCGGTGTGGCGCGGGCCGATGCGTTCGACCGTGCCCATCCATTCGCCCACCTTCACAAAATCACCGGGCTGGATGGGCCGCTCCAAGCTGACGACGAGCCCGCTCACGAAGTTGTTCGCGATGTGCTGCAGGCCGAAGCCGATGCCGACGCCAAGGACGCTCGCCACCAAGGCCAGAGAGCGGACATCGATGCCCCAGACTTGCAGAATCACGATGGCGCCGAGGAAGACCAGGGTGTAGCGGGTGAGCAGAGCGACGGCGTCCTGCGCGCCACGCTCCAAGCCGGTCGACCGCAGGACGCGTGACTTCAGCACCCGCGTCAGGCCACTTGCGACGACCCACAGCACCGCGAGCACGGCCGGCAATTCGAGGACATCAAGGGCGGAATACCCCCGGTCGTTGAGGGTGAAGAGCGGTGCTGTCAGGCTCATGGTCAGCACGTCACCGAGCGTCATCCGTGCCTGGCGCAGCGCCATGAACTGCCCACTCACATACACCGCCACCGCGAGCCACAGTGCGGCCTTCGGCACCAACAGGAGCAACTCGAGAGGCCCCTCCCACGGCACCGGCCCTCCGGGCGCAACCGGTCTCCCTGCGCGTTGCGCAAGCCAGCGCGGTAAGCGCCGGCTGACGCGACGCAAGCCCCAGTGCGTTGACGCGGCTGCGACCACCGCACTCAAGGACAGCACCCACACCCGCAGCACGCTGCCATCAACCCCCGGCACTGCAGCGATGGCCGGGACTGCGAGGAGCGTGATGGTGAGCACGGAAATCACCCGTGCGGAGCGCGGCAAAACCGACGGCAACACCGACGCCTCCTAGTCTCGCGGTGGCCGATCAATGCGCGATTGCGTTCGAGGGTTGACTGCGAAAGAACGCAGAGGGGGCTCGATGTTCGCGATAGCGCTCGATGAGCCAGTCCACCGAGAGCGGGCCGGCGCCCGCGGTCCCCAACCAGAGGAGCAGCGTGATGTAGAGGAACTCGGCGAGCCCGAACAGGCTGCCGAGCGAATCGACCTGCGACCACAGGGCCGTTCGAATCGCCACCATCATCGTAATGGTCAGCGGCACCGCCGCCAGGCGCGTGCACAGACCGAGCAGCAACAATGATCCGCACACGAACTCGGTGGTGGAGGTCAGCCCAGCCTGAAACGCGGGGGCGGGCAGACCCAACTC
>DATKMS010000317.1:0-5717 GCA_035541735.1 Candidatus Margulisiibacteriota bacterium | reverse complement strand
ACCGGGCGGGGCGAGCTATCCCTTCCTGATGCTCAACGCAAACAAGAAAGGCGTGTGCATCGACCTCAAGCGCGAGCGCGGCCGCGAGCTGTTCCTCCAGCTGGCGGAGCATGCGGACATCATCGTCGAGAACTTCGCCGCCGGCGTCGCCGACCGCCTCGGCGTCGGCGCCGACGCCGTCCGCGCCCGCAACCCCCGTCTCGTCTACGCCTCGGGCAGCGGCTTCGGCAGCAGCGGCCCCTACGTCGGCTACCCGGCGATGGACTTCACCATCCAGGCACTGGTCGGCGCCATGTCGATCACCGGCTATCCCGATCTGCCGCCGGTGAAGTGCGGGCCCACCTTCATCGACATGCTCGGTGCAACGCATCTGTTCGCCGGCATCCTGTTGGCCTTGCGCGAGCGTGAGCAGACGGGACACGGCCAGCGCGTCGAGGTGGCGATGTTCGACGCCACCGTCCCTGCCCTGCTGAGCTACCTGGCACCGTTCTACGAACTCAATCGCGAGATCACGCGCAGCGGCAACCGCCACGTCGTTGGGGGCGCCACGCCCTACAACAACTTCAAATGCGTCGACGGCTACGCCGCCATCATGTGTGTCTCCAACGAACACTGGCTCGACCTGTGCCGCCTGATGGAGCGCGCCGATCTCCTGGCCAACGAGCGTTGGCACGGCGTACCCGAGCGTGCCGAGGACTGGCAGCAGATCGAAGCGGAAGTGGAGCACTGGACCTGCAGCCAACGCCGCGACGACGTTGCGCGCCGGGTGGCGGCGGCCGGTATCCCCAGCGCCCCGGTGCGCACGTTACCGGAGGTCGGCAGCGATCCGCACATCTTCGAACGTGGCATCATCCGCACCGTCGACTACCCGGGGCGCGGGACGGTCAAAGCGATCGGTACGCCCATCAAGCTCTCCGCCCACAGCGAACCGGGCGTGTCATCGCCACCCATGCTCGGCGAGCACACGGAAGAGGTGCTGCGCACGTTGCTCGACATCACGTCCGACGACATCGACGCATTGCGCCGCGCCGGAGCGCTCTGAGTTTGCCGCTGCGTGAGCGGGGACGCTTGCGAGTCGTGACCGCAGGTGCTTCCCGCAGACGGACCGTCAACGGGTCCGTTGGTGGTGGTTTCACGGTTGTGCTAGCAGCGGTACCGTTGTAGCGACGGAGCGTCGTACTCAACCGCAGTTGCTGCGTAGGAGACAGGCCATGTCCGCGAACCGACAGCCGGTCACAGGCGACGTCCCGCATTGGCAGGCAGACCCGTGGCTCGGCGTGAACCCGACCGATCCGGCGTTCCGCGCCAATCCCTACCCGTTCCTCAAACGGCTGCGCGACTACGATCCCGTCAATGAGACGCCGATCGGTTTGTACCGTCTGACGCGCTACGACGACGTCCTCCGCATGCTGAAGGAAGTGCCGTCGGGAGTCCGCATGGCTGACGGCAGCGTTTTCGGGAGCGTAGCGTTGGCGGGCGGCCCTGGCGAATTCATCCTGCAGCAGGATCCGCCCGATCATACGCGGCTGCGGCGCCTGATGAACCAGGCATTCACTCCACGCGCCATCGAACGGCTCCGGCCACGGGTGCGCAGCTTGGTCACCGAACTGCTCGATGGCGTCGCCGCGCGCGGCGAGATGGATGTGATCGCGGATCTGGCGCTCCCGGTGCCGTCGACGCTGATCTGCGAGCTGATGGGCGTGCCGGTTGCCGATCGCCACAAGTTTACGGATTGGACCGCTGCGTCAACGCATCTGCTGGCGGCGGCGATCTCTCCGCCCGAGGTACTCGAACGCGGCATCGCCGCCGTGACCGCGCTGCGGGACTACTTCACGGCGCTGATCGCGGAACGGCGCAAGCGCCTCAGCGACGATCTGCTGAGCGGCCTCATCCGTGCCGAGGAGGCGGGCGACCGCTTGAGCCCCACGGAGCTGATCTCACAATCTATTGGTCTGCTGATCGCGGGTTTCGAGACCACCATCGGCCTCATCGGCAACGGCGTCCTCGCCCTGATCCGCCATCCCGACCAACTGGAGAAGTTGCGCGCGCATCCCGAGCTCATCGACAGTGCCATCGAAGAATGTCTGCGCTTTGACGGACCGATCTTGCTGACCATCCGCGTAACGCGTGAGGACACGCGCTTCGGCGACAAGGTCATTCCAGGCGATCGGCCGGTGATGTGCATGCTCGCCGGTGCCAACCACGATCCAGCGCACTTCCCCGATCCCGATCGCTTCGACATCACGCGCAACGACAACGACCATCTCGCCTTCGGCGGCGGCGTGCACTTTTGTCTCGGCGCACATCTGGCACGTCTGGAGGCACAGGAAGCAATCGGCGGATTGGTGCAGCGCTTCCCGGGGCTCGAGCTGCAAACCGACCAGCTCGAATGGGGTCGCTCGTTGTTCCGCGTGCTCGGTCGGCTGCCGGTGAGTTTCGCGCCGACGCCGGCGACGCCGAGGCGATAGTCGCACGCGAGCACCAGCACTCGTATTCGTCATCGCCGAAGGCGCGGTTCCGCTAGAAACGAGGTCTCAACGCCTCCCAGGCGAGGGCGGCTTCTCTTTTGGCCTGAGCTGCGTGGGCGCTCGCCCCTTGGTTTTGCGTGAGGGAGCCTTCTTGGCACCCTGCTGGGCGCGCGCCGTCACCATCTTTTGGGGCGCAGCGAGAAGGTCGGTGGTGATCTCCCTCACGAAAGGCTCGGGATCGGACTGCGCGATCACTTTTAACACGGCCGCGACGCGCGGCGATCGCACGCGTGCGGCCGCCTTCACCATCACCTTTCGCACGCCCGGATCGGGATCGCTCTTCAGCTTGTTCAGCACCCGCTCGGCATGGATGGGCTTGAGATGTTGCAACCCCGCCGCCGCTGCCACACGCAGGATCGGCTCGTTCGTCTTGGCGGCCGCTTCGACCACTTCGACGGACCTGTCGGACGCGATGCGGCTCGCCAGGTAGGTGGCCTTCGATGCCAGCCCGAGGTCGCCGCCACGCACCAGCTCCAGAAGAAATGGCAGCGCCCCGGCTCCAAGTTTCTTTCCAGCGGCGTAGTCGGGCTCGTCCGGATCGAGACAGGCGCGGACGTCTTTCATCGTGATCGCCATGATTCGTCCTCAGCTTTCGAACGTCAGCACGCTTGCCCGCATCGTGTTTACCTCCGTGGAGATGAGATCGGGCGGCGGATTCGTGATGTTCGCTGTCCCGTTCCCCGTCATCAGGCGGTTGTTGTCGTTGACGTGGACCAAGCCCAGCACGTGTCCAGTTTCGTGCCCCATCGTCCACTGCGAAGCAATCTGGGCGACAACAGCGCCGGGGCGACCGGCGGGGAACGTGGCGCAGCCGTTGAAGCTCGGCACCGTCGAGCGCACGAAGTACACGACCACGTCGTTCGCCCACGCGTTGTTCCTATTCGCGAACAGTTGCGTCTGCTCCGCGGTCGGAGTGCCCGAACAGGTCCCAACGTCCACGTCGTTCAGAGCCGGCAGGTTGAGCGTCTCGGTGCTCACTCGATGGACGCGGATGCCGACGGCTTCATACACCTGCCGCATCGACTGGAACATACGGGCAATCGAGATGGTCGGGTTCGTCAGGATCTTAACGTGCACCCTGACGGTCTGCTCGCCGAGTTCGAAGCGGTTGTCCGCCGTGTTGAGAAGCCAGCCGCCAAACCGCGTACCGTTTGGGGCCATCATCGGCACGTTGAACGTACTGCCCATGAGCCGGAATATGCCGATGCCCCAGGGACTCGTGACAAGGATGTCCGCTCTGTCGTCGCCGGTGAAATCGGCGAAGTTGTCGAAGTGATTGTCGGCGGTGTTCAGCAGCCAGCCACCAAAGCGCGTGCCGTTCGGCGCCATCATCGGCACGTTGAAGGTGTTACCCGCCAGCTGGAAGATGCCGATGCCCCACGGGCTGGTGACGAGCAGATCGACCTTCCCGTCGCCATTGAAGTCCGCGGCGGGACCGACGCGGTTGTCGAGCGTATTCAGCAACCAGCCACCGAAGCGCGTGCCGTTGGGTGCCATCATCGGGGCGCTAAGCGTCGAACCTGACAGCTTGAGGACGCCAATGCCCCACGGACTCGTGATGAGGATCTCGTCGTGGCCATCGCCGTCGAAATCGGCTGACGTGACGACGTGATTGTCTTCGGTATTGAGGAGCCAGCCACCGAAGCGCGTGCCGTTGGGCGCCATCATCGGCACAGTCAGCGTGCTGCCCGACAGCTTCAGGATGCCGATGCCCCAAGGGCTCGTGATGAGAATTTCCTGCTTCTTGTCGCCGTCAACATCGCCGATCGGGCTGAAGCGATTGTCGGCAGTGTTGAGCAGCCAGCCACCAAACCGCGTGCCGTTCTCCGCCATCATCGGCACGGTAAACGTCCCGCCAGACATCTTGAAGATGCCGATACCCCACGGGCTCGTGACGAGGATTTCGACCTTACCATCACCGTCGAAATCCCCAATCGGACCGAAGCGGTTGTCGGCGGTGTTCAGGAGCCAGCCGCCGAAGCGCGTCCCGTTCGGCGCCATGAGCGGTGCGGCATACGTGCTCCCTGATTTCTTCAGCACACCGACGCCCCATGGGCTCGAAACGAACATCTCGGCCTTGCCATCGCCATCGAAATCCCCGATCAAGTCGAAGCGGTTGTCGGCGGTGTTCAACAACCAGCCGCCGAACCGCGTCCCGTTGCGGGCCATGATGGGCGAGGACAGCGTACTGCCCGACAGCTTCAGCAGCCCCACACCCCATGGGCTTGAAACGGGAATCTCCGCAGAACCGTCGCCGTCGAAATCCCCCTTCTTTGCTGACATCGTCTCCTCCGCGATGAGAGGCTCATGTGGGGCCAGGAACTCGGCTCGACCTCGTGAGCCGACGTTTACCGATCAGACGTGCCCCGGTGCTCCGAGTCGGATATACGGCACCAGCAAACCGCCGGTCAATCGTTGCGGGGAGGATTACGGTCGCTGCACGAGCTGCACCGGACTCACGGCGCACGGCGCCATTGTTCCTTGAGGTCAGCCGCCTAGCAGGTTGCGGGCGATGACCTTCAGCTCGAGGATCGGCTTCACACCTTCGAAGATGGGCAGCACGGTGGCATCGACGACGTAGCGCGAGATGGGGAACTCTTCGGCGTAGCCCCAACCACCGTGGATCAATTGCCCCTCCTGCGTGACCCACACTGCGACGTCCGATGTGAAGAGCTTCGCCATCGCCGGTTCGAGCGCGATGGACTCATCTTCGTCCATCTTCAGCGCTGCAGCGTAGGTCAGCTGCCGGCCAGCCATGACGTACGTGGCCATGCGGCCGAGCTTGTGTTGCGTCAGCTGGAATTGTCCGATGGGCTGGCCAAACTGCTTGCGGTCGTTGGCGTACTCCGCGGTGCGTTCGAGCGCGGCTTGTGACAGCCCCGTGGCGCGGCCTCCGGTTTGCAAGCGGCCGGCGGCGAAGCCGCCCATCTGCAGATAGAAGCCCTTGTTGAAGCCGCCCTGCTCGCCGACGAGGTTCTCCGCGGGAACAAAGTAATTGTCGAAGCTGAGCGTGAAGGAGTGCATGCCGCGATAGCCCGGCGTGCGGTCGGCCTTCCCCTGCATGACACCGCCGGTTGCTTGCCTCATCTCGAATTCGTGGCCGGGGAACGGGTCCTTCTCGACGATGAACAGCGACAGACCGCGCGCACCCTTCTTGAAATCCGGATCGGTACGCGCCAGCAACGCCAG
>DATKMS010000316.1:0-3258 GCA_035541735.1 Candidatus Margulisiibacteriota bacterium | reverse complement strand
GTCGATTCAGATGGACGCCGCCGCGCACTCGGCGCTGGAGTGCGCCCGTTTGTTGGCGCAGCGCGGCTGAGCGCGCCGCGGCGGCGGTGGACACGCCCCACGGGGTCTGCGCTATAAGCGTGACCGTGGCGAGTCGCGGCATCCGTCCGAGCACGACTACCAGCACGACGGCATTGTGGGCCAAGTCGGTGCTCAATGCGGTGCTCTTCTTCGGCATGTTTATGGTCGCGGCGCCGGCGCTGGCACACTGGCTGTTACCGCGGACGCTGCCGCTGCCGTTCGCGTTGCGGGCGATTGTCGCGGCGCTGCTCTGCGGCTGCGGTGTGCTGTTGTGGGGCACGTGCCTCGACGTGTTCAGTCGGCGCGGCCGCGGCACACCGTTTCCGCTGGATGCGCCGCGACGCCTGGTCACCACCGGGCCGTTTTGGGTGGTGCGCAACCCGATCATGGTCGGCGAGCTGGCGGTGATCTGGGGCGAGGCGGTGTACTTCGCGAGCCTGGGTATCCTCATCTACGCGGCGGTCGCCAGCATCGCCGGACACCTGGCCGTGGTGTACGTCGAGGAGCCGGAGCTGCGCGAGCGGTTCGGCGCCGAGTACGATGCCTACTGTCGCAAGGTCAGTCGTTGGTGGCCGTGGCCGCGACACCGGGCGCGGGTTTGAGCGCATGCATCGGGTTCACGGGATCGCGCGCCAGCGTTGCCGCCCGGTCGTTGTGGCTTGCCTGTGGCTCTACGCCGTGGCCCTCCCGCCGTCGGCTTGGGCGCTGCCCACCATCCAATACGAGCTGGCCGACGCCCACAGCGGCGAGGTGCTGTCCAGCGTGTGGGGGTGGGTTGAAGAGCCGGAGGATGGATCCGCCCCCGTCACTGCAGTCTCGGCGACCACGTTCGCCAAGGGGAGTCAGCTGTCGCAACGCGTGGTGTTCACCCGCGAGACGCCGCCGCGGTGCCTGTCGTGGGAGAGCATCCTGCGCGACAAGAACGGCAGCGTCCTGGTGACCAATCACACCCAGTGGGTGGCTGAGGTATCGCCGCTACTGGCCACGGCGTTTCCGGAGCGCACCTATCCGATGGAAGGGATGGGCTACGCGCTGACCCACCTCGGTTTGGGCCGCGAGGAGCGCACAGAGATTCACACGCTCTTCGGTGCAACCTTGGCGCAGGTCGACTTGTGGCTCGACGGCAGCGAGACGGTTCGGGTACCGGCGGGCGAGTTTCGCTGTCACCGGGTGCGTATGCGCGCCAACGCCGAGAGCTTGTTTCCCAAGCTGCCGGCGTTCCTGCGACCGGTGCTGTCGTTTTTCATCCCGACGTATACCCTCTGGCTGACCATCGAGGAGCCGCAGCGGCTCGTGCAGTTCCGCGGCCAGATGGGTCCACCCGGCTCACCCGAATTGCTGATGCGGATGATGCGGGTGAGGGATCAACCGCCGATGCCGTAGGCAGAAGGAGACGAGGTTGTGGTCGCGAGCATCGCTCGGCGCTCAAGCGCCGGGCTGAGAAATAATAAGCCCGGTGAACCGGGCTCCCTTGGCTTCTAGTGTCGTGTCTCCCAAGTATCCGTCACATCCGAATCTCGGAAGCGCTATCTGAAACCAACGTTGCCACGTTGCAGGCACTTACGAGACACGACACTAGTACTACTGTGTCATAAGACAGCCGTCTTCTCCGTCCCGCACCACGGGCAATGGGCCAAAGTGGAGAGGACTGAGCGGGCCTGTCGGCAGCGCATGGTCGTAATGGAGGTCGGATTATGCCGCTCCACGCGCAGGGGCAGCGCCGCGCGGGCGGAAACCTTTGGGTAGGGGAGCGGCGCGCAGGAAGGCGAGAGGCGCAGGGGGGGAAAGCCGAGCTCGCTCGGCCGCCAGGAAAGCATAGGCGGCAATGCAAAGAGCGCCGTGATGGTGGAAGCCCAGCCAGCCTCGTCCCTCGTAGTGATCGAGTCCGAGTTCGTCTTTCATTTCCTGATAGTCGCGCTCGATGCGCCAGCGCAGCTTCACCAGACGCACGAGATCGTCCATGCTGGCCTTTGCCGAGACGGTCGATAGCCAGTACTTGATCGGCTCCTTCTCACCTGCCGGCCACTCGATCAGCAACCATTCCAGCTCGCGCGGCTCCGTGCGCCAATAGTCGCGGTGCGCCGCGCGCACGCGCAACGCGGCAAACCGGGAGCGCATCGCGCCCTTGGTGCCTTCGCGCCAGCGGATCTCCTTCCACTGGGCTGCCGATAGACTGAGCGCCAGTGCTTTGACCGACCGCGGGGCGTGCGTGCCGTCGCGCCGCAACAGCTTGCGTGGCCGACCCATCCGTCGCCCTGAAGGAGGCGGCGGGCGGAGTGGTTCAGCCCCTGCAGCCCAGACGGTAACGTCTTCGCTGACCCCAACGGCGTATAGCAAGTGCCGCGCAGTCAGCTGCTCGCGAAACTCCGTTGCGACACCATAGCCGGCATCGGCGACCACCGGGGCCCGGGGCAGATCTTCCGCGAGCAACTCATCGATCCCTTCGAGCGCAATCTCCCATTTCTTGCGAAACGCGACCTCCTTCGGCACTCCTGCGGCGCGCCGGCGCTTGCCGTCCGTTGCCCAGCTCTCGGGGAGATACAGCCGGTAGGTGGCTGGCACACTCATCACGGTATTGACCAGCGAGAGCGTGACGACGACCTGGCAATTGTCCTGCTTGCCCAGTTGCCCACAATACTGGCGCGTGACTCCCACCGAGTGGCGGCCCTTCTTCGGAAATCCCGTGTCGTCGATCACCCAGGCTCCCACTGGGGCATGCCGCTCCAATGGTTCCAGCGCGTAGTCGCGCGCCACGCGGATCACCTCGCGTTCATCCCATGGCGCGCTCGCCACGAAGTGGTGCATCGACTGATGTCGCGCCTGGACGCGGCGCGGATCAATCTTGGCTGCCATGGGTTCGATGCTCTTGCGCTCGCCGGGTAGCAACAGGCCCTGCACGTACGCCCGCAACGGCGCTGCTCTGTCTGCGTGCCCGATGACCGCCTCCAATTGCTTGCAATACGTCTCCAGCCGCTCCGCCGCCTCCGCCCGCTTTGCCATAGTGGTTCATTGCCATAGGTCGGTCCGAGAAGGCAATACTTTTGTGACACAGTAGTATTAGCCGCAGGTGGCAAAAAGGGTCCTAAACGACAGTCGTTTCTCAGGCGGAGACGTCTCCGACATTCGCCACTACATCAAGCTCGGCCCGCTCGGGCAAACATTCGCGGCGGCGGAGCGCCACGTGCTGCTCATCGATGA
>DATKMS010000315.1:0-5257 GCA_035541735.1 Candidatus Margulisiibacteriota bacterium | reverse complement strand
CTCTCCAACACAGCCGGAGTTTGGGAAGGTGTTGGCGTCGGCGAAGGGGGAGCCGGCGTTGGGGTTGGGGTTCGGGTGCTGGAGCCTGAAACCGTGTCGCGTTCGCCGCCGCACGCCGGCAAGAGACAAATTGCAAGCAAGCAGAGCGATAGCAGCAGCGCTCGGGAGTGTTCGCGGCCTGCAACCCAACGGTAAGGTCGGTGAACAAATCGCACGCGATGTGGTGAGAGTCTCACGCGAATCCTAACTTTGAAATAGGCGTATCAACGAATTCCACGACCCGCGCCGGATCTCGCGGGTCAACACCTGGCCGATCACGGGCGCTCCATACACCGAAACTTCGCACGCCTTCAAGCAGCTAGGCACCTATGTTCGCGCGTAGTCGCGCTGTGTTGACCCGCCGCGGCGGTCGGGTCAACACATTAACTGCAGAGCCGCCATCAGAGGCGGTCCGCTGGGCTCACCACAGCCCGGCCGCCTCGATTGAGAACATGCGTGTAGATCATTGTCGTCGTCACCTCTCTATGCCCGAGCAGTTCTTGCACGGTCCGAATGTCGTACCCTGCGACGAGCAAGTCGGTGGCGAAGCAGTGGCGCAAGGTGTGCAGGCCGACGGGTTTCGCAACTCCTACCTGGCGGGCGGCTGCATGAATAGCCTTCTGCAATACGGATTCGTGAAGGTGGTATCGCTGCGGCCCGCCAAATCGCGGGTCGCGGCAGATCTTGGAACCTTGACAGACCCATTCACGGCTCGCGCTGGGCTACTTCCTGGCTAGTGCGGTCGGCAGTTGCACGCGGCCGAAGCCAGCGGCCAGGTCGCGCTCGTGCAGGTGCCGCACACGCTCGGCCGTTCACAACTGCCGGTCGACTGAACCACCCTGCAAGAGCGTCTCGACGTAACGCGCAATGATGTCGGTTTCGATGTTGACCGAGTCCCCCGGCCGCTTGCGCAGCAGGTTGGTGTGCACCTGGGTGTACTGCACCAGCGACACAGCAAAGCTGTCGGGCGTCTTGTCGATGATCGTCAGGCTGGCACCGTCGATGGTCACCGGGCCCTTGACCACCATATAGCGGAGCAGCTCGGGTGGTGTGCGGAAGCGCGCGATGACGGCGTCGGCTTCCGGTGTGAACGAGAGAATCGACGCGCGTCCCTCGACCACGCCGCGCACGATGTGGCCACTGAGCCGGTCGGTCGGCCGCACCGAGCGCTCGAGGTTTACCGCATCGCCCGGCTTCAGTTCGCCGAGGTTGGAGCGGCGATAGGTCTCCGGCATGACGTGCGCCGCGAAGCAGTCGCCGTTGATCTCGGTGACCGTGAGGTCGACGCCGTTGATGGCGATCGAGTCGCCGCCCTTGGCATCGGCAAGAATGTGCTTGGCGCGGATGCGCAGCGCACCAGCGTCCGCCTCGACGACTTCACCGACTTCTTCGATGATTCCGGTGAACATCGCTAGGAATTGCGGATCGCGAATTGCGGATGGCGGAATTGAAACATTGTACGCGCCGATCGGCGAAATCCTAATTGTTCAATTCGCAATCTGCAATCCGAAATCCGCAATTTCACAACTCCCCAACCGTGTTCTTCGGCAACCAGCCGCGCCGCCCGTCGCAGCGGGCGATCTGTAACCAATCCTGTCGGCTATCGAGCACCCGCACCAGCGAGCCTTCCTTCAAGCTGAAGTGAACTGTTCCGTTTTCGGCGGGCTCGAAACGCGCCGGCGTCTCACCTTCCGCTGTGACGACCGCCTGACGTTGCCAATCGTCACCGAGCATCTGGGCGGCGAGCGACGTGCTGCTGATCAGGACCAGTCCAGCTAGTCCGGCGGCGCTGTAGAGCAGCCACCGTGGGCGGCGCGGCCAGAGTCGGTAGCCCGCCAAGACCAGCAGCAACACCGTGTAGAGCCCGCTGGTCAGCCAGATGAGCCGGTCGGTCGCCATGCGATGGGCGACGGGAAACGCCAGGCGCTCCCAGACCGCTGGCGTGCAGGCCTCTGCTCCGGTGAGCGAGCGCGCGTACGCCAGGTTGGCTTCGAGGTCGGGATCATTCGGCATGCGGCGGCGGGCGCGCTCGTAATTGAGGATCGCCGTGCCCTTGGCGCCGGCTTTGAAGTAGGCGTTGCCGAGATTGAAGTAGAGGTTGCCGCTCTCGAGGCCCGCCGTGCGCAGCTGTTCGTACTCGCTCGCGGCGGCGGCATACTGGCCGCCCTTGTACAGCGCATTGGCGTGGAAGAAGGTGGTCTGCGGACTCACCGCTGGCGGCTCCGCTGCGTGTCCGCTGCTGGCCACCAGCACGAGAGCAATGCTCGCGGCGATCGCCGGAGCGATGCGGCGTGTACGCTCCAGTTGTTTGATGACCTCCTGTGCCAGTGCCAAGGTGCCGCGCATGTCGCCGTCGCCCATCCCCGGCGCGAAACGGACCTCCTCACACGTCGTCAGGAAGTCGCGCACACGTCGTACGCATTCGTCGGAGACGCCACGCGCAGCGACGGCGTCGGCATCGATGGCACCGGGCGGCAAGTCGAGCTTGGCGGCGAGATACTCCTGCATCGTGCGCGACAGCGCGTCGTAGAATTGCGGGCGATTGCCGGTGGCGAGGGCGTGCTCGGCCGCTGCCAGCGCACGCTTTGCTTGTTTCCCGGCGCGCGTGAAGCGCGCGTAGCGGACATCGCCGGTGAGGCGCTGGCGGCGGCGGTCGTACCACACTGCAGCAGCGAACAGCAGCAGCGGCATCGGTTGCCAGAGCAGGAACGGCAGGCTGCGATACCAGGCATCGGCGGGCGCGGCGAGACGGCCCGGGTCATCCTTGATGTACACGATGTCGTGCCCGAGCTTCTCTTCCGGCGCGGGACGGGCAGCCGGTCCGGCGCCCGTTACTACCTCGGCACGCGGCGCGCTCTGCGGCGGGCGCACCACCAAGGCGATCGGCTGGCTCTCCAGGACCTGATACCGCCGGGCTTCCGGATCGAAGTAGCTGAAACGCACGGGTGGGATGGTGTGCACGTTGGCATCGTTGGGGATCAGTACCTGCTCGAATGAACGTCCGGCCCCCTCCAGCTTGCCGGCGCGCGGTTCGTAGGTGCGAAAGCTGTCCGCGTTGGTCAGCGCCGGCGGTTGTGCATCCGCCAGGCTGCCGCTGCCGGTGAGATTCATCCGTAACGTGATGGGATCGCCCGCATTCAGCTCGGTGGGCGACGCGGTGACTTGCATATTGAAATGTCCGACCGCACCGGAGAAGCCCGCTGGCTTGCCCTCCTCGGGCAGCGGCAGCACGGTCAGTGTGACCGGATCGGAGCGGACGTCTGTCGGGCGGCGTTCCGCGAACGGATCGTTCTGGAAGAACTGATCGAAGAACGGATCACCGAAGCTGCCGCCGCGGCGCCGGGTGAGCACGTTGAGCCGCACGCTGGCTGGCCCGAGCATCAGCGTGCCGGCGCGCAGCGGAATCACCGTGGTCTGGAAACGCACGACCTGAAAGATTTGACCGTCGACATCCTGGCGCTGCTGGCTCGGCTCGGGAAACTTGTCGATCGACAGGCCATCGCCAGGCAGGGTCGGGTACTGGAGATCGGCGACACGCACGTTGCCGACGTACAGGCGAACATCGATGGGAATCTGCTCGTGCAGGTAGACCTCCGAGCGTGGCACGGAGAGCGTGACGCGCAGTTGTTGGCCGGCGCCCGTGCCCTTGGCAGCTTGTCCCGGCGCGGCCTGCGGTTGCTGGGTGGCTGCCGGCGGCGGAGCCGCCGCGCCGATGTCTACGGCGACTGCGGCGGTTTGATACTGCTGGCCTTGGTAGTCGACGGTGAACGGACCGAGCGTGAAGTGTCCTTGACGCATGGGCACCAGCGAGTAGCGGTGCTGCACCGAGGCGCTCACCTGGCCGTTGATGATGGACACCTGCGTCGACGGGCCCAGGTATTGTACGTCGAAGCCATCAATGTTGCCGAGTGCTGGTGCGGTGACGTTCTGTGCGCCCTTGACCTCTATGATCAGCGTCAGTGCTTCTCCGACCTCGGCGCGCTGCGGATTGACGCTGGCGCGGACGGAGAGGTCGGCGTGGGCGGAAGTGGTGGTGAACAGCAGACTGACGAAGAGAGTGGCGAAAACCAGGGACTTGAGCGGTCGCGTCGAGGCAGGCGTAGCAAGCGTGCCGCCGCGGTCACCGGGGAATGAATTCCCCGGCTCAGTCGATCGAAGTCGGCTGAAGCGGACTGCAAACGCAGTGCTTGGAGTCTCCTTCAGGGGACTTTTCGGGGACTCCGCCGGGGAATTTTGAGAGCGTCTCAAAACCTCGCGGCGGTTCGTGCCAGCGCGTCGCCGTGGAATCAAATTCCACGGCTGAGCCGTTCCAAGCCCGCTGAAGGGGCTGACCACCCTGTCTGATCTGCGTTTGCAGCCCCCTTGGTGGGCTTTGCTGCAACTCAGCCGGGCGATTTGATCGCCCAGACGACCGGCGCGCGAGTTTTGTGAAACCCTCTTCATTCCCCGGCGTTGGGTCGGCTCAGACATTGCAGGACCATCGCCGACAAATTCGCCACATCACCAATCCTGCGCCGGCTCGGCGACGACGCCGCCTTGCACCTGGCGGGCAAACTCATCGGGCTGCATTTCATCGTTCTTGGCCGTGTCGATCACCGCCGCCGCTTCTTGCTGCGACAGCTGATCCTTCTTTTCGCCACTCTCAGCGCCACCGGCCGCTTGCGCTGCGCGCTGCTGCTCGGCGTCCTTCTCGCCTTCCTGCCTTTGCGCGGCTTGTTGTTGTTCCTGCTGCTTCTGCTCGCCGTTCTGATCCTGCTGCGCTTGCTGTTGCTGCTGGTCTTGCTGGTCCTTCTGCTGTTGCTGGTCTTGTTGCTGCTGCTTGTCCTGCGGCTCATCGGACTTCTGCTGTTCTTGGTCTTGCTGCTGCTTTTGTTCTTCCAGCTTCTTCTTCAGTTCGTCGAGCTTCTTGCTGACGAACTCGTAGTTGAACTTGGCGTCCTGGTCGGTGGGGTTGGCACCAAGGGCGCGCCGATAGGCAGCGAGCGCCCCGGCGTAGGCCTTCATCGCGTCCTCCGGCTTCTCCGCCTCGGCCGCGGCAGCCAGCCGGTACTGGGCGTTGCCGACGTTGTAGGCGACCTTGGCGATGCGCTTCGGGTCATCGTCACCGGCACGCACGCGCGCGAAGGAGTTGATGGCCTCGGTGTATTTCCCTGCCTTGTAGTTGGCGTCGCCCATGTTGAAGTTCAGCAGCGGCGAGTCCGGGTCGTTCACCAGCACC
>DATKMS010000314.1:0-3059 GCA_035541735.1 Candidatus Margulisiibacteriota bacterium | reverse complement strand
GGGATAGGGTTCATCCGTCGTCCTCGGACCGTGGAGACCGCGCGTAGCGAGACAGTTGAAGTCCGTCATGCCCGACGCGCGTGGCAGGCGAGGATGACGGATAACCTGGCTTGAACGAAGCCGCTGACCCACGGCGGCTTCTTGCTATTGGGGATTGGTCATTTCGGTGGCCCGCATGGGGGGAACGATGGTGTGCGTGCTCCACCGAGCTGGCGCAGGCGGGAGGGGGATGTGTGGTGGTTGTGAGGAGGCCGAGACCGTTTCGGATGGGCAGTGGAGCCGTGCTGCCGCGTGATGGCTCGCGGTGCGGACACACCGGCGCGTGGGCGGGGGAACGGTCCGGCTCGCGGGGAGGGAAACGGCTGGATCGGGTGCGGCGCGAGGTGGCGTCATGACGTATCGTCGGGCCGCGGCGGCAGATCCTCCACGACCTGCATGCCGGCTTCGCCGCACTTCGGACAGCGGGCGATGTCGATGTCCATGAGCCGCCGGACGCTTGCTGCGAGGGGCTCCGCGGGCGGTGGCGGTGATGGTGAGGCGACGGCGAGCAGTTCGCGGCAGCGCGCCAGGTTTTTGTTGCGCCGGCAGTTAGCCAGCAGGCCGTAGTGGCGCACGCGCCGGAACCCACGGGGCACGACGTGCAGGAGAAAGCGGCGTAGAAACTCGGTGGCCGGCAACTCCATGACCTTGATGGCATTACCGTGTGCGTAGTCCTTGTAGCGGAAGCGCACGCTGTCGTGGTTGAGGGCGAGGAGGCGCTCGTTGGAAATGGCAATGCGATGCGTGTAGCGGCTCAGATAATCGAGCACCGAGTCGGGACCGGCAAACGGCGGCTGGGCGTACACGACCCAGCGACGGGCGCTGAGCGTGGCGAGGAAGAGCCGCCACGCCCCGTCGGTGCTCAGCTCGGTGCTCGCGCCGGCGAACGTCAGCTTGCCCTGCTGGCGCAGACGGCGCAGGCCCGCCAGGAATTTGCCACGAAACATCTTCGACATGGCGCGAACCGGAAAGAGAAAATCGGGGCGCTTGCACGCCACCCAGTGCTGGCGCGCCGCATCGAGGCCGCCGCCGGTGACGATCAGGTGAAGGTGGACGTGCTGGTCGAGCCTCTGCCCCCACGTATGCAGCACCGCGGTCATGCCGGGGTCGGCGCCCAGATGGCGCGGATCACGGGCGAACTCCCGCAAGGTGGCGATCACGCACTCGAAGAGGAGGGCGTACAGTGGGCGGGAGTTGGGGCGAATCAGTGCGTTGAGGGCGTGTGGCAGGGTGAAGACGACGTGGAAGTACGGCACGGGCAGGAGCAAGGCGCGCTGGGCCTTCCGCCATTTGGCTTGCGGCAACGCCTGACACTGCGGACAGTGCCGATTGCGGCAGGAGTGGTAGCGAATCCGGCTATGACCGCAGTTGGCGCACTGCTCGCGTTGGCCACCGAGTGCGGCGGTACGGCAGCGGGCCACATCGCGCAACACCGCCTGTTGAGCGGACGAGATCCGATGAGCGACGCGATACGCCGACCCGTGGGCGCGAACGATCGCCGCGAGCGAAGTGGTGGCCCGTGGCGGTGGCTGACGGACAGCTGCGTGCGCCGCCCCTGCGTGTGTGCAGGGCGACATACCGCGGGCGGTCAGGTCATCGGGGGCGGCTGGAGCAGATCGAGCGCGCTGTGGGTGCGGGCCATGCCGCCGTGCGCCAGGTGGAGGTAGTTTGCCGTGGTCTTCAAATTCTCGTGTCCGAGCAATTCGCGGATGCTCAGTACGTCGATGCCGGCTTCCAGCAGATGAGTGGCGAAGGCGTGTCTCAAGGCATGGATGCCGCCTGTTTTGGCGATGCCGGCACGTTCTTTGGCGTCGCAGTAGACCCGATACGCGCTGTTCCGGTCGAGCGGACGCTGCGGATCGTAGCGGTTCGGGAACAGCCAGAGTGGCGGTCGATATTGCTGCCAGTAGCCGCGCAACTCGGCCAGCAGCCCCGGTGACAGAATCGTATCGCGGTCTTTACGGCCTTTGCCGCCTTCGACACGGATGAGCATCCGCTGGCTGTCGAGATTGCAGACCCGCAGCCGCACCACCTCGCTCACGCGCAGCCCGGCGGCGTAAGTGGTCATGAGCAACGCGCGATGCTTGCGATTCGCCGTCACCTCGAACAGCCGTGCCACTTCTTCGCGGCTGAGAATCGCTGGTCGCTTCCGCTCGGCCTTAGGCACTGGAATCTGCGTGGGGTCCCAGGCCCGCTGCAGCGTGACGCGATAGAAGAATCGCAAGCCGTGAGCCCTCAGGCGGCAGCTACTCACTGCCAGCTTGCGCTCACGGATCAGGTGCAGCAAATACGCGCGCACCTCGGCCTCTGTGAGCTGGTCCGGTGGGCGATGATAGTACCGCGCCAGCCCTTTGACCGCATCGAGATACGACCGTCGCGTGTTCTCGGTCAGTCCGCGCAGGATCATGTCCTGCTCCATCCGATCCCGTAACGCTCCCATGCTGACCTCCTTCCGCGTCGACCGCGCGGGAGATCGGCACGGCCGCGCCCTTTGAGTGTGGAGGTCATGGTGGACCGTTACGGCCCGCCACGGGAAGAGTCACCGTTACATTGGGAGCACCGAGGATCCGGACTTGCGTCCCACCGCGTCAGCGGTTTCGTTCAAGGATGATTATGTCAGCCGCTGACGTCCCACTGGCTAACTCAAATCATGTAATGGCGTCAGGAGCCGAGCAAACCATGGCCCGGACGGTGCGCGCGCCATTTGTCCCTAGAGACCCTGCCATGCGAAAGTTGCATTCAGCATTGAACGATGCGTCCTCTCAATGCGGAGGTGGACCATGGCTGCTATGAGGTACGGAATGGCGACGATGCAGGCGTCTCTGAGGGGCATGCTGATCGCCAGCTTCCTGCCGTGGGCAGGGTGCGGTGGAGGCGGTGCCACGCCCGCAATGCCCACCGCATCCGGTAATGCCGGGACAGTCACCGTGCAAGTTCCGTCTGCAACCGGAGGGACGACTGACGGTTCATTGATTACCATTGGCGGCGAGGGAGGGAATCAGCTGCAGGTAGTCAAAGAC
>DATKMS010000313.1:0-10577 GCA_035541735.1 Candidatus Margulisiibacteriota bacterium | reverse complement strand
CGAGTGGAGCCCGTATTCGTGACCGTGGATCCGGAGAGGGACTCCGTCGAGGTGCTGCACCGGCACGTCAGCGCCTTCGATCCCCGCATTCGGGCGTATCGCGGAGACCAGAAGGCGCTCGACCGCTTGTGCACGCGGTTGCAGCTGCGGTACTGGCGCGAGCCCGATGCACCTGGGTCAAATGGCTACGGAATGAGCCACTCCGCAACCCTGGTCCTGCTGCGAAACGACGGAATCGTCCCAGAGCGGATCCACTACATTGAGGACCCGGCGGTCCTTGCTGAATCGATCGTCTCGGCTGTCCATAGCGCCGAATCCGGCGCACGCCCAGGCGGTGATTCCGCCACACGGGAAGCGCGTTGAGATTCGCTCATGTCATCGCGATGCTGATGTTTGTGGTTGGCGGCGCTTGCGCCGGCTGGTACACCTTCCATCCGGGCCCGGACGTGTCGGTGGAGAGGCTGGGCCGAGTGACTCCGGGCTTCGACCTGACCGATACCGCCGGACAGCCGCGGACCCTCGCCAGTTATCGCGGGAGGGCGGTCGTTCTGGTGTTCGGGTTTACCTCTTGCCCGGAAGCGTGTCCGACCGAGCTCTTCAAGCTCGCGCAGGTGATGAAGCGGCTCGGCAGCGACGCCGACCGAGTCCAGGTTCTGATGGTGACGCTCGATCCGGAGCGAGACTCGCCGGAGGTCCTGCGGCGTTACGTGGCTGCGTTTGACCCACGATTCGGGGCGCTGACCGGAACGGCGGAACAGCTGCGACATGCTGCGCAGAATTTCTCCGTTGTCTACACGCGCGTCCCGATCGGCGATTCATACACCATCGACCACTCCACGGCGATCTATCTGATCGGCCCACTCGGCCACCATCGTTCGAGTGAGCCCATGACGACGAGTGTGGCTGAACTGGCTCGCGAGATTCAGGCCATCCTGGCGGACCGTTCCACGTAGGCAGAGGCACCTTCCGCTTACTTGGCTCCAGGCCGATGTCTGGATACTTGCTGGCATCGGCACAGGTCCCAAGTGGGGCATCGGCGTCGAGCGACTCGCGCGTCGGACCAACTCAGGCCCGGCCCGCGCCGCCCACTGCGCTTTCGGCGTGGCGATCAATCGCGTCAGAGTTGATATCGAAAGTTCAAACGAACCGTTAACGGTACGCCAGGGTGTACGACGTAGTCCGGCCGTGGTGATGCTTCATTGGCGAGACGCGACACGTAGTAGTACTCGATGTCGTTCCACTTGACGTTGAACAGATTGAACACGTCGACGGTCAACGTCCACTTCTCGGACCCTCGGTAGCCGATCTGCGCGTCGACGGTCGTGTAAGCGGGCGACCGGGCGCTGTTGTCCTCCACCAGAGGCGATTCCCCGAAGTGACGAGCGCGGATGGCGCCGAACCACCGCGAGTCGCCATGGGCCGTGAGCCCCGCGTCGATGACGTTGGTCGGACTGTTCGGGATGTAACGTCCGGAAATCGCGATCGGCTGGGCGCACGGATGGGATGGTGCGGCATCACCGCATCCAAGATCGTCGGCCGGCACGTCCTGGTCGAAGCGACCCTTGGAAAACGCGGCGTTGACGTCACCCGTCAGCCAGCGGTTGAACCGAAAGGTATTGCCCCACTCGAAGCCCGTCCGGGTCGTCGAGCCGCTCGGCGAGGTGACGCCCGCATCGCCGTCGAACACGAGCTCCGACTGGAGCTTGAGCTCGAACACGTCGAGCGACATCTGCCAGTTCCGCACCAACGTCGTGGAGAGGCCGAGCTCGGCGCTTCTGGCCCGCGTCAGCGGCGTGATCGGCATGTTGGCCGGAATCTGGCCGCTGCGGGTCACGCCCCGCGCGTCGTTGCTGTGATACCCATCGGCGATGTTGATGTAATACGTTGTGCTGGACCATGGCCCGAGCACGATGCCGAGTTTCGGGCTGAGCATCCCGGCGCGCTTGGCGCCCGTATTGCAGCCGAGCGGATCGCTGTTGGCGTCGCAGCTGCCGTCTGCGTTCAGCATCTTGTCGCGGACCCTGAACTCGAATTCGTCCCCGCGCAGGCCGATGGCTGTGCGCAACCAGTCAGTCCATTGCACGCTGGATTCGAAGTAGAGGGCCGCGCTCGCTTCGGTCACGCCCGCATTCTGCGTCGTACCAATCACCTGGCGCTGCAAGGTCGGAAAGATACCGACGCCGCGAATGTCATCGACACGAACCTGGACACCGAGCAGGTTCGACATCGGGAGGCCTCCAAGCGCCGTGTACCAGGTCTGCGACGCCTTGAGGCCATACACCAGGCGGTCATCGTGCTGCAGCATCTGGTCACCGTCAGTCGGGTCCTTCAGGTAGTAGGTGAACGTCGAGTAGAGGTCGAGCTTGTAGCGGATTGCATAGGCCGAAATCTGCGTCTGATCGGTCTCGGTCAGCCTTACCCTATTGAATGACAGGCTCGAGCGGCTGGTGACGCCGCCGTCCGTCGGGTTGAGGCTTCCGAAGCGGTCGATGACGCCCTCGTCGATGGCGCGCAGCGGTACCTGGTCGGTCGACGTCCATCGGCCCGAGTAAGCCATCGCGGTCAACGACCAGAAATCCCTGGCCGCGCCCTCCTGGTAACGAAGGACGCCGCTGAGGCGCCGGTAGTCATCCGGGACGTCGAACGGTCCGTCGTTGTGATAGGCCTCGCCAGCAGCGAGCAGCGTTCCGGACCTGAACGTGGTTGAGCCCATTAGCAGCGCACGGCGGTATCCGTCCTGGCCGGCACCGAGCGTCGCCCCATTTTCTACTTCGTTGCGAAGGCCCATCCGTATCGCGCCCGCCGTGGCGAAGTCACCCTCGTCGGCGTAGTACGGTCCCTTCTTGTAGTGGAGATCGCTGACGAGTTCCGGGATCAGGAAGTTGAGATCCGTATAACCCTGGCCGTGGGCATGCGTCGGCATGTTGAGCGGCATGTCGTCGAGTTCCGACGCGATGTCGGTGCCGTGGTCGAGGTTGAAAGCGCGCAGAAAGTATTGGTTCGCCTTGCCCTCCCCTGAGTGTTGCGTGACGATGAGGCCGGGGACATTCTCGAGGACGGCGCCGGGCCTCAGCAGAGGCTGACTCGCGATCTCCTCCTGGCCGATGTCGCCGGCGGATGCCGCGGGCATGTTGCTCACGCCTTTGGCCACGACCGTGATGGTGTCGAGGAAGGACGTCGGCCCGACGTCGTCCGCGCGGGCGGGACTCGGAGACGGCCACGCACAGACAACCGTGGCGACCATGAAAGCGAACAGCGCCAACCCGGTAGGGCTACTCGAATACGCTGGCATTTCGCCACCGGCCTTTGCGACTAGGTCGGTATGATAAACGTCGAAAACTTCTTACACGGTACGTATCTTCCGTGCCTGCCGTGGCCAGCTGGCGTATGAGGCGGTCGCGCTGTTGCGAAAGCGCGAATTTGCGGCCGCGCGCCTCGGGGAGGGATTCGCCGAGTGACGGGCAGCGGGGCCGCCTGTCGAGGCAGCACCCGCTCCCTGGATTCTGGCGGCGCGCGGGATCGCGGCGCCGCCGCTGTCGGTCGACGGCTGTACCCCGCGTCGTGGGCGACGCGAGTTAGCGACAGTTGCGACTCTTGACTGCAAGTCCCGGTTTTCTTTAGGAGAACACGGGGGGCGCGCGCGGTGACTGTGCACGGAGAATCGGCGAAGCGCACGATTCGGCGGAGGTCGGAGGAGCACATGTCTTGGTGAGAGGGTGCAGCGCCCCGAGCGCGTCCCTCGCAATTGGTGGTGCGAATCCTGATGCGCCACCCTCGAAGACGCAGCCATCGCGATGCATGGTGCCGGTCGGCGTACAGGCACCATGGCGCTGATGCGAGTCGTCCGCGCTCGCGACTGATGGTGAGGATACGCCGCCCGAGCAGAACTCGAGACCGGACGTGCCAGGCATGAAAGCCACGGGAATCAGCGCGCGCAATGTCATCGACAGCAACGCGAGAGGCGCCAACCCGTTCCGCCGCAGGCATCTAGACCCGATCGTGGCCTTCAGCGACCCATGTTTCTGAATCATGCTCGGCGGTTGCGCCGCCGTGCGCCCCCCGGGGGTGCGCCCGTCAACGCGGTGTGGCGAGCAACGGAGCCACGACACGCTCCAGCCGTTCCCGATTCCAGCTGGACTGCTTGTCCTTCCAGGCATTGTCGGCCAGGCGTCCCTCGCGGTCGATCGTAAAGTTGGCGGGCATGCGCCAGATCCTTCCGTATCCTTCCGCGCTTGAGTTCACGAGCAGCCCGACGGGAAATGCGTAAGACTTCGCAAGCTCTCTGACTTCGCGTAAGCCGTCGGGCTCATCCAAGCTAAACCCCAGAACCACAAGTCCCTGTGCCGCGTGCTCCCGGGCGTAAGTTGAGAGGACCGGCAGTTCCTTCCGACACGGGACGCACCAGGTCGCCCAGAAGGTGAGGATCACAACCTGACCGCGCAGGTCTGACGTGGAGATGCGCTGACCGTCGAGCGTCACGAGAGTCGCCGGCGGCGCGGGCGCACCGACGCGCAGTGAAGCCGCGTATGCGACCGAGCCACGAATCGCCCCCCAGCCGAACAACGCGAGCGCCGCCGTGCCCCGCAGCAGTGTGCGCCGCGTGGGTTGAGGGACTTCGGATCGAGACTTAGAAGGCATAGCTCGCACCGACACTGAACGTTCGCCTGGGAAACAGTTGGTAGCCGCTCAGGTTGCTGTGGACCGGAACCTGCACGAATCCGTACGCGTGCAGGTGGCGCGCGACTTGTGCGGTAATGCCGGGGCTGACATAGACCACCGTCCCGGCAGTGTTCTCCGTGTCCGCCAGCGCCCCCTGATCCGCCGCCCGGTGAAGCGCGTTGAGCTGCAGTTGCGGCACCCAGCGTGGACTTCCTTCGTAGCGGAGCCCGACGCTCACTGTCGTTGAGTTCCCGGGGCGGAAATCGTTGCCCGGCTGGTCCTGCTTATGTTTCACCGCGCTTTGGAATTGGCCGTTCGCGAAAACGTCAAAGTCCTGGCTGATCGCCTGATAATAGTAGGCACCAACAATCACGTCGGTGCTGCCCGTCCCCGGCTGCAGGCTTGCGTCGAGCGGCGTACCGGCACTCGGACCGCTGGAAAAATTGACGCTGGTACCGTACTGGCCAGTCGGGAGTTTCAGGCCCAGTTGCAGCCCGAGATTGTGCGTCGGTAGAAGACCCTGATAGCTGCCAACGATCCGGATGTCGCCCAGGCTCGAGCTGCGCGATTCGCTCAACTCCGGCAGCGGCTGGGTGGAGTCGAAGGTACCGTACGTCGAATGGGTTCGGATCACGTACGGCACCCGCAGGTCGAAGTTCCAGGACGAGCTCGGCGTGTAGCTCAGCCCCGCCGTGAGGTACTGGCTGAGCGTGTCGTGCTCGAGCTCATTACCATCGGGTACGCCGGATACGGAGTGGGTGCCGCTTCGCAGCGTGTCCTGGTGAATGTAGTCGTATAGGTAGCTGAAGCGCCAGCCGGCGATGGCCGAATAACCCATCGCGGCATCGGCACTCAAAGTGCAGCCGCAGGTGGCGCAGGCCCAGGCCGAAGCCGGCGCGATCGAGAGCAGCACGCCCGCAAGGGCGCTGCGTTTGACTGAACCAGTCATTGATGACTCCCGCGTCCAAGGTACGGACGCTCCACGCGTTGATTTGAGTAGCTAAAGCGCTCAGGCGGCCGCGCCGCCCGCGCGATCAGCGACGGAAGCCCATGTCAAGCGAGTGAGGGAGGCGCGCGCGATCGGTGCGCGCGATCTGGCCGAACGCCGAGGCGCAAGTCGTCGAAATGAAAGACTTCAGTGGCCGCCGGCGGAGTCGTGGGCACGACGCCCGCGATCTGGGAGACCGGACCGGCGGCCGGGGCGCTGCCGAACGGGCAGCGGTCAAAATGCGAGTGCGTGCCGGAGTGGCTGTGGGAATGATGCCGGGCGAGCTGTGTCGGGTCCTGGTCGCGACAGAATTCGAGCGCAAACGGATGGCCGCTCGCCGGCATGAAACCGACCGGCACGATCGCCCGAAACGCGAATGCCGCCAGCAGGATGCCGGCGACCAGTCCGCGGTGACTGCGATTGAGATTCCGGGTCCGCATGCGCGAATCCAATCTTGGACAGCAAGGCCAGTTTAGTCGATTTCCGCCGGTCCGCACTGGGGTCAAGCAGGTAGCCGTCGGCCGGAATGGCATCGATGCTCCCGCCGCTACCCCAAAACGTCGATCTGGAGCCGTACGCCCAGGGTCTGAGGGCCGGCCGCCGTCCTCTCGCCACCGTGAAAGCCCAGCAGATGAACTCCCGTATCCCACATCAGCAGGTGAACCCGGAGCTGGCCGCCTTGCCAGTACCGGCCGTCACCTGCAAGTGCCGCACATTGAACCAGCCAGCCGGGACGGCCTCGGGCGGCCCGAATGAGCGCCCGACGGGTCCGCGCGCGCAATGGTGGACCGCCGATGGCCGCCAGGAGCGTCGCCAACTGTCGAGCGAGCGGCCGAGGAGGAATCGGAGGCACACTCGCCATCGAACAGCCGATCTTCATCGCGCGTAGCCGTTCGCGCTCGCGTGGAGAGTCGATGTCGGCGGTGAGGAGTGTGCCCGCGACGCCGCCGCGAAGTCGCCTAAGCCAGCCCTTCATCGCCGTGGGCACCCGAGTCACATGATCCAGCAGGAGGACCGCCGGATCGGCATCCGCGTCCCGCCACGGCTGCGCCCGAGTCGTGCGCCGCGTCAGCCGTTTCGTTGGTATCTCGGCATACGCGCGCTCGAGGGCGCAGGTGATGTCCTCGAGGCCACTCTTGGTGGCGCTGAGTGCGCACCGGCACGGGCCGATTTCCTTGGTTACGGCCTGCAGCAGTGTTGTCTTGCCGGCGCCCCGCGGGCCCCAAAGCAGATTGTGTTCTCCGCGCCTGAGTCGCCGAGTGCGAGTTTCATGAGTGCCCGTCAAGATTCCATTGATTGAGTGTCATTGACAGAGACAAATGAAAGTTGCATCGAACGAGAGTCGTGAATGGCTGGTCTTCTCGGACCTCCGGCGCCCAGGCGAGAGAGCTTGCACTCAGGGGATAGACAGAGTCGAATGCAAGGTTCAATAGCCCGGCAGGATTCCGCCGGAGAAGTACTCGAGCCCGTAACGCCTTACGTCGCTGATGCCACGGTGGACTCTGACGAACGTCGTTGACAGCCTCTCTTGTAGATCTTGACAGGCACTCGTGTAACTCACCGCGCCCATGCCAAGGGCTGGCGAGTTACGCCCCAGTAACGCACGAGCAGGCCGCTAAGGCGATCGACGATCTCTTCGACGTGCGGTTGTCCGCTGATGGCCTGCGTCCGCGCCGAGGCGGGAGTTTCGGCCTCCGCGCCTCGGCACCGGTTTCAACGCAGTCAGGCAGCGATCTGAATTCGCCGCGGCATCGCCTTCGCGTGCTTTGCGATGGTGATGGTCACGACGCCGTCCTTGCCTGTCGCCTTGACGTTGTCGCCGTCCACCGTGTCCGGCAGCACGAAGCGGCGGTGAAAGCGGCCGACGCCGCGCTCGCTGCGTCGGTATTGTGGCTCATCGGCACGCTTGCTCGCCGTCTTCTGCGGCCGATCGCCGGAGAGGGTCAACACGCCGTCTTCGAGCGTCAACTCCACCTTGCTCGGATCGACGCCCGGCAGGTCGACGTACAGGTCGAAGCGATCGCTGTACTCGTGGATGTCGACCGCCGGGATCCAGCCCGCCGTAGCGCCGCTGCTGTCATTCTCAAGAGCGTTCCCGAACACCCGGTTGATCTCGTCGTGCAAACGCGGCACCAGGCTCCACGGGTCATACCGCACCATATCGTTCATGGCGAATACCTCCAGTAGGTGGCTTGAGTGTCACGAAGCCGGAACGGGCTCGAACCCGCCGACCCCGGGGCCAAGATAGGGATGCGGCCCTGGCTTTCAAGCGGGCCGGTGTGCCGCGGCCGACAGGGACGTCGCGGAACTTCGGCGGGACCTATCGGTCACTAGGCAACGACCCGAGGCTCGGCGCGGTGCCCGCTGACGTGGGGGAAAGGCGCACGGAATCCGCCACGGCCGGCACCCGCGATCCTCGGGTCACCTGGCGACCGACGATTCCCATGCGCCCGGCCGATTCAGCCAACGTCAGGAATCGGCGACATCAGTTTTTTGCGGTGCAGCGAATGCATGGGGATCCTGGCGCGGCGGACGGCACGGACCGGCACGGTCGGGACCATCAATTGCGATACGCGAACTCGATCGCCCGCGCGGCCTCTTGAAATTTGAATCCCGTTGAATAAATTAACGTGACGATTCGCGCACAGGACAGGGTGTGGCATAGACGTTTCGAAAGGGCTTGACGGTTCTCCCGATGGGCGCAGACGCCTGAGCCAGCTCACAAGTCTGCGGAGCCGGACGTCGCCCGTCGCAGCGAGAACATGCGCAGCCGCAATCGCTTTTGGAGGTACCCATTATGTCGACCACTGACGCAATGGTGCCCTTCTTGACGGCACCTTGGCTGACCCGAACCGGTGAAACTACCGGGATTACGTGCTTGCCGGGTCTCAGCCGTGAGGCCATTCAGGGCCTCGAGGCCACCTATCCGGGCCCACTGGCGGCGAAGATGCGCGAACTGCTCGCGCGCACGTGCGGCTTGGCGGGCACCGACCTCGGTGACATCGATTTCACCGGCCGCTGGTTCCCGGAGGAACCCCTCGCCGTATTCCGCCCTTGCCTAACGCTCGCCGTCGACGATGCCGGCAGACGCTGGATTGCGGAACTCAACGAACAGTCGCTACCGGGACCCGTGTGGTGCGTCTTTCCGGACCCCGAGGTCGTCGTGTTCGTGAGCGACGATCTCGTGGAGTTCATCGCGACGCTACGCGATCGCGCCGCTGCACGTGATACGGCGGCGTGGGTCCGCGACCTCGGCATCCAGGCGAAGGCCATCTGGAGCCGCCGCCAGGCGCTCGCCACCCGCGGGCAACGCGCCTGCAAGTCCGACGAATCGATACGGGCCTGGATCGCCGGCCTGCCATTCGATGCGTACATCTTTGACCTGCGCGCGCGCACACCGTGGCGTGGCTGGCCCTACGGACTGGCCGGCCCGGCGGGTCGGCTGTACCGCTGCGGTCGTCTGCCGGTCTTTGCAGTTGCCGGCTGGCCGTCCCAAGGCAGGTGGGCCGAGCATCTGTCGGAGATCGCTGCGACCTGTCCGATCGCGGCGCCGGCGGCCGTGCGCCATTCAATCGACGCGCGCGCTGCCCCGGAAATGCCCGACGACGCGCGCTTCGTCCGGTCGCGGCGGTGCCGCGCCGAAGCGCCACACGGTCGAGCGATGCGCCCACGCAATTCATTCGAACGTCGACCCGTGCCGACGCGGGCATGCGCCTGAGGAAAGTCCGGTCGCCCGGCCCTCCGACGGGAGGTCCCGCCGCCCGTGCGTACGGCTTGGCATGCCTCGCGCTCGTCGGCTGGGCGCCGATCGCTGCCGCCGCGGAGGTCACGGGCACCGCGCAGGTCATCTGGACCTCCGGCATCGTGCTGACGTCGTCGTTGGTGGCTGCCGCGGCACGCCCGAGGAGGTAGCGACTGTGTGAGTTCCGTCCATGGGTGGCAATTCCCTGTCCAATTGCCTCATGGACGAAGTCAGGCGGAAATCTCGCAGACGCGAGATCGTCCGATGTCCGATGCTGTCGGTAACCCGTAGAAATGGCACCCCCAACCCTTAATTAGTCACTTGCTGCCGAAGCCGCCCCCCACCTGTCACCGGGGCGGTCAGCCGAGCCGTTCGCGGGCCTCGACAAGGCGATCCCAGCGGCGCCGGACGTACTCGCCCGGCCAGTGATGCGCCCGCGCAACGAGTCAGCCGAGGCTCTCGCCGTTCTGGTAGCGGAATGTCCGGCGCCGCCGCTCTCTTGGGCCGAGCACGCGGCCATGGTGCGGCCGCCGGCGCGCGGCGAGAGACCCGACCAGCGGCAGGCCAGGAGCGCATGGCGTCATTCACGCGCCCCCGGGCTGCCGCGCCTCACTGTTGCTCTGCGATCTCACCGCTGTCATAGACGACGCGTCCGCCGACAACCGTACGCAGTACCTTCGTCGCAGCAATCTGATCCGGCGGGATTGCCGAAACATTCCGGTCCACGACGATCAGATCCGCGAACTTTCCCACCTCCAATGACCCAATGTACTTGTCCTCGTGAAGCTCATAGGCAGCATTGAGAGTAATCGCCTTGATCACCGCTGCCTGAGAGAGCCCCGGGTCGTTGCCGAGCCTGCCGGCATATTTCGGCGGTGCGTCAGGACGCGCCTTGCGTGTGACGCCAACTTGAAGCGCGAACCATTCGTCAAGCGGGTCAACCGGCCAGTCACTGCCGTACGCTATGCGCGCGCCCTTCGCGGCAAGGTAACCGGCCGGCTCGATGTACGGATACCGCTTCGGGCCTAACGAATCGATCGACCCTTCTACGGTGTCGCTGGCTGGCTTCTCCCATTGGAAGGAGAGCACCGGGGTGACGTTCAGCTCGTGGAAACGCGGATAATCCGCTGGATCGACAAGCTCGCAGTGCGCGAGGCCCGGACGGATGTCCCGACCAGGAAGGGCGGC
>DATKMS010000312.1:0-3850 GCA_035541735.1 Candidatus Margulisiibacteriota bacterium | reverse complement strand
CTGTTTCAACAGGGTGCGCGCCGCAGCGTCGAGTCGTTCCACGCGCGCCCGCTGCGCGGCGCGGTAGCGCGCGACGAACTCGGGTGCGTAGCGGCTCGGCTCCGGCGGCTGGCGGTAGCCGTTGTCGGGATTGAACGGATCAAGTGCCGCATCGCAGGAGAACGGATCGCTCTCGTCGGTGACCGACGGATCGATCATCTGCATGAGGATCTTGCCCTCGCCGAGGTGCGCGGCGAGATTGATGTAGCCGTCCACCGGCGGCAGGTCGTGGGCATTGAGATCGAGCGCATCACCGGCAGGCGTCTGCGTCAGCCGCCCCGGCGGTGGCGTCACCGACTGCGCGATGTAAAAGGCGTAGAGCGACCCGCCGCCGCTGTTGCCGCACAGGATGATCTTCTCGAAACCCCGGTCGCGCAGGAACTGCACTCCCGCTGCGACGTCGAGCAGCAGCGCTTCGTGGACGCACAACGCGTCGTTGTTGAGGTTGCGGCTGTTCTGCCCGAAGGCGGCGTAGCCCGCGTCGAGCAGCGCCGGCATCGCATAGTGCCGGCTCATGTCGGCCTGCGGATGCATGAAGCAGACGACCGTCTTGTGCCGGCCTGTGGTGTGCAGGATGCCGCTGCTCAGCCCGCCATCGGCGGCCTCCAGCGCCACCGGCTCACGCTGCACCGCCGAGTCGATCGCGGCGTAGGAGACGCACTTGTAAGGGTTGTCGTAGCGCCCGAGTCGCATGCTCCTGCCTCGCTGTGGGCGCCACAGTGACCCGAAGCGTCCCGAGGGTCAAGCTGTCGTGCCCGCGTCAATCACGTGACGCGATAGATCGGGGCGATCCGGGGCGGTGATGCGCACGCCGAGGTCACGCAGCAGGCCGTCGTGGAGGCCGTAGATCAGACGGTGCACCGAGACGGGGTGCCGGCGGTGCCAGGCGTTCTGCACGCTGGCGGTATGGCACACGTTCGCCGCTTGCGCTTAGACGCACTCCACCGATCTCCCATCCCTTGGAGCGTCATTGGTTGACCGTGAAGTGCATAACCGAGAGCAGTGCACTCTTCTATACTGTAGCTCGTTCACATACAAGATGTCATGTGAACCAGTCCTTCGGTGCTTGAGATGAGAAACATTTCAGGTGGCTACGAGGAAGCCGGCGGCGCAGAGAGTCGGCGGGACTTTCTTCACAAAGTGGGTATTGCGCTGAAGGAGCTTCAGGAAACTCGGTACTGGTTGCGCGTCGTCGGCGGGGCGAACTTGGCGCCGAACCATGCGCTGCGGGAGGTTCTTCCCGAGGTGGACGCGCTGTGCCGAATCCTGGGGACATCAAAGCGGACCGCCAGCATCGTCCGCGCGGCGCCGCAGAGCACGAACGCGCAGACGATCCGATAACCGGTTTCCTGCTTCCGGTTTCCCGTCTCCGGTTTTTCATTCTCTCTTCTTGGACCTGACGGCTCGGGGTAAGTAAGCGCTGCGCCTGCGGCGGCCCTGGAGCGACGGCACGCGTGCGATTCGGTTCGAGCCGAGCGAGTTCCTGGAGAAGCTGGCAGCGATGATTCCCAAACCGCGCATCAACTTGCCTGTCTATCACGGCTTCGCGCCACACGCCCACGGTCGGCAGGACGCCGTGCGGCGGCGCACGAAGGCGCAGGGCATGACGTGGCGGCGCCCGCCACCGGGGAAGCGATCAGACCGCCGCCTGGAGTCCGGAGTCAGGGGCTTGGGTCGGCGTGCGCCTGGCACGCCCCCCGACGGCGTGCCGGACTCAATCGGTGCCGCCGCCGTGGGCTCCAAGCGGGCTGCTGCGGACTCGCCCCACGCTTGACAGACGCTTTGTCCGCCCCGTATAGAGGTCCGGCTGTGGTTTTCACGGGACTGCGGGGGGACAACGGCAACGTCTGATATTCGGCGCTTATGGCAATTACCCCGTTTGTGCGGACTATCCACTCACAATCCCGATCTTCTCATCGTCAGGACGTACGCGAGACAGATCGGGATCCCCAAGAGCAGAATTCCGAGAAACATCATCTCGAACAACCCAAGTCCCAAGCGACCCAAGTGCACCACGTTGAAGAGCGCGGCGTAGAGGCTTCCGAGTCCCAACACCGCGACCGCGGCCCAGGCCACGCGATCCGCGAAGCGGCTGCCGTAGACGCCACCCGCGGCCGCCACAAGCAGCCCCAGCCCACCCAGAAGAAAGGTGCCCTCGCGCCAGCCAAAGGCCGTCTCCTGGAAGGCCCCGAGCGAGGCGAGGAGGAGTACGAGCCCGTCCACGCCACCCGCAAGCGCCATCAGCCAGAGCATCATAGACCGCGTCGCACGCTCAGCGGCGGCCATCTGCGCAGCAACCCCTCCCTGTTGCGGGCCGGCAGGCGGCGAGTCTCGGTAGAAGCCGTACGCCAAGGCGTGAATCACCACGATTGCGAAGAGCGTGAGTCCGCCATAGCTCATTACATTGTGATACACGCCGTAGTGGAGATCCTTACGGACCAGCCCGGAGATAGCGAAGAGACGCAGGCTGAAGAAGCCGGCGACGACGCCGGTCACCAGTGACATTGTCAGAAAGGGCACGGCCCACGGACCCCTCTTGAGCCTGAGCAGAAGGAGGGAAAGCAGCGCGAAGAGTAGCACACTGCCGATCGCGCTCGCAGTAGTGGTGAACTGCTCAATCTCCCTGCCGTAGGACAGCGCCAATGCCGCCAGTGCCCACGTACAGCTGATCGCGATCAGGAGCGCCGAGAAGGATGCGCGCTGATCGCTCGTCTGCCTCAGACCAGATTTCGAGTTCTCGATGACGTAGACCATTGCGCCGATCGCCAACGCTCCGTACGCCAGCACGACGATGTAGAGCGTTTTCGTGTAGTCGCCAGCCGGGCCCCACCGCCACATGCCCAGCAACCCGAGAACCAGGAGCGGTGTGAGAGCGACGGCGATGGCACGGCCGGGACCCATGAGGATCCCGGAGCGTCTCTGCGGTCGCGCTGCGAGCTGTAGCCTTGCGTCGTGCGCCTCGCGTGTCGCGCGCCGCTCTTCGCGGACCGCGGCGTGTTCCTCCAGCAGCGCCCCCTCGGCCTCCCGCTTGCTCAGCGCCTCCCGCAGTTGAGCCAGTCCCGCTTCCTCACCCGCGGCGATGAAGTCGATGTGCTGCACCCGACGCAGACGCAGCGGGATTTGGCACTGGCGGACGACGACCGGCACAACGCGCTTCTCTTTTTCAAGGGCGTACGCCACTTCGTCCTTCACGTTCTTGGAGGCCACCGCGTCGGGCGACAGGATGAGCAACATGCCTCCACAGGCCTCAAGTGCCTCTTCGACCGCAGTGTCCCATTCGTCCCCGGCCCGGATATCGAGTTGATCCACCCACAGGTTGGCCCCCGCCGCCCGCAACTCCTTGGCGAGCTTGAGGGCGAATTGCCCATCCTTGCGTGCGTAGCTCAGGAAGAACTTGGTTTCTTCGCTGGGCATCAGTCCTGCGACGGTCTCTCCCGAGCCCTCCTATCAGTTCAGGGGTGTCCCGTGTCAAGCGATTCCCCGCGGGAGGCTTCGGCGTTCGGCCAACAGAGGCTATGTGAGGAACATGACAGGTTATGACACGCCTTCTGAATGGCATGTATTGTAAGCGGGACGGGCCGGTCTGAGACACCCATGTTCCAGACCACAGGCAGCGATGATGGACGCAGACGAGGGCGAAGGTGCTGTGGCGCCGCGGGCTACGCGGGGGTGGAGGCGGCCGCGCCCCGACCGGCCGTCCTCTATTCGAACGGGTGGTTACCGGCGCACGGCGCACCGTTGCGGGGCTCACGTCGCGGTGCCCTCGCTGCTGGCGTTCGTAGCGCTGGGGCGGCGCGGACAGGCCGCCGCC